>NZ_JAULLI010000009.1:0-68454 GCF_030518115.1 Ligilactobacillus sp. 110_WCHN | reverse complement strand
GTTGTCCATCCTGTTTTTTTTACGAAGTTATAAGTTAGAACACAAGTTGTAATTCTTTTGCTATATCCGCATAATCGGGTTCCAAAACAAACGAGCTGCGACGCGTAGCTAGGGTGACGCGAAGCTAATTCGAAAACCTCCGAATCTCTGCTGACGCGATTCGTTCGCTTTTCTGCTTCCACCACGCTCGTTTTTAACGTTTTGTCACACCTTTGTTTTTTTAATCACAACTTTGAACCGTCATTAAAATTCCCCGTTCAAAACTAAAGGTCGCCTTCTTACCAACAAATTCATTACTTGACAGTGCAACTGGAAAATCAAAATCTGTCCGTTGCAGCTGATACTTTTCGTCTGGAAGAACTAATCCGTCAACTGCTGTTAACGGAATAAACGCTAAGTACTTCATTTGCGGATTCCGCTTAAGCTGGTGACATCCAGGCTTGAAAAAGCGAATTTCATTCCATCGGTCAATAATCGTGATTCGTTCAACCTGTTCCCGATACTCCGGTTTCAAAATAAAAAACAAGTTTGCCAGCAGCTGATCCATGCGCGCACCGGTTGCTCCATAAAGATTAAGCTGATCAATTGGATAATGCGCGAACAAATATCTTAATGCCAACTCTGTATCCGTAATATCATCCTTTAACGGTCGGTAAACGAATTGGTGACTTTGACTTTTAACCTGCAACCGTTCTGCAGCGGTTGCCGTGTCAAAATCGCCAATTGCAAGGAGCGGATCGATTCCGTGATTGATCAATTCAACTGCGCCATAATCAACCCCGCACCACCGCTCATCTTTTTGTTCAAAAATCGTTTGCGGAACGCATGCAAGCGGCCCCCCAGTCAAAACATTTACCTTCATCGCAATCATTCCTTAATAACGCGGTTTGCGTTCCAAAATCATTTGATGGAATTGCAAGTAGTTTTCGTACCGGGACTTCAAAATTTCACCGTTCGCCACCGCTTCTTTAACCGCACAATGCGGTTCATTCACATGCAGACAGCCGCGATACTTGCATTGATCACGGTAGGCAACGAAATCCGGATAATAATTCGGCAGCTCTTCCTTTGAAATTTCAAGTAAGTCAAATGACGAAAATCCTGGCGTATCCGCAATCAAATTGTGTTCGATCTCCATTAACGTTACCTTCCGGGTCGTATGTTTGCCCCGGCTAAGGGCTTTCGAAATTTCACCGGTTTCCAATTTCAAATCCGGATTCAATTGATTCAGCAACGTTGATTTGCCGGCACCGGTCTGCCCCATTACGACGATCACTTGATCTTGAAGATCGTGCAAGAGCTTTTGCGGCACGTTGTCCCCAGCAACTTCAACCGGATAATACTTTTGATAATAATCGATCACCGGTTGCATGGCGGCCTGCTGGTCTGCATCTAACAGGTCCCACTTCGAAAAATATAAAAGCGGTTCAATTTGATTAGCGGCCAACATAATTAATTGCCGGTCCAGTAAATTACTCGAAAAATCTGGTTCCACGCACGCCGAAACAACAATTGCATCATCGACATTCGCAATCGGCGGCCGAACTAACTGATTCTTCCGCGGATCAATTTTTAATAAATAGCCGCCATCCTTTTCAACTTTAAATTCAACCCAGTCACCGACTAAAGGTGATTGTTTGCGTTTGCGAAATACCCCGCGCGCCCGGGTCCGGTATTCCGCCCCATCAGCAGTTACCACATCATAGTAACCGCTTAAAGATTGCCTAATTTGGCCTTTCAATAATCTTTATCCTTTCATTTAACTCTGACTTGTTGCGGAGTTATTATTCCCGTTTTCTGAATTATTATTCGGTCCAAGCGATAACGTTACGATCACCTGCGAACCAGCCTTAACGGTCGTATTCGCCTTTGGATTTTGCGAAATCACTTGTCCCTTTGGCACCGTATTTGAATACTGTTGTTCAAAAATAATCGTAATGTTATGTTCTTGGGCATAGTCGATCACACTTTTCTGCGTGTAACCCGTCAAATCGCGAATCTTAAACGTTTGAACCCCTCCACTGACCGTAAAGGTAACCGGAAGCTGATACAAACTGACCTTCATTGACGGATCAATGCTTTGACTAACGATCTGACCTGCCGGATACTTGTTTGAATACGTCGTTTCCTTATCCACAAGGACGCCCTTCGCCTTCAACTTTTTCCGCACCTGATCAAAGTTTTGTCCAATATATGATCCAAATTTAGTTTTTAACGGCCCTTTTGAAATCACAATGTTGACCTTCGAATTCCGGCTGACCGTCGTTTCGCGCGCCGGATCACTACTGATCGTTTGCCCTTTCAAATACGAACTACTGTATTCATACCGCTTTTTACCAAGTTTAAGGTTATTGCTCAACAAAACTTCCTGGGCTTCACGCACGCTCATTCCACGTAAATCTGGAACCTGGACCTTCAACGACATCAGTAAAATCGTAACCACAACGATCACCCCAAGCGTTCCAATCAAAAAAGCGATTGGATGCCGGCGATAGACTCGTTTTTTCTTCTGCTGCTTTGTTTTTTTCGTCTTGCGTGATCCGGTTGAAGGTTGCCGCTTGGATGATTCGGTCGTCGGAATGACCAACGTTTTCGTTTCAGCGTCATCTTCCGTTGGGACTTCCCATTTCGGTTCGTTTTTCCGCACCGGTAATAACGCCGTTTTTAAATCCCGCGCCATTGTTTCGGCATCCGGATAACGGTCTTTCAGCTTTTTTGCCGTTGCATGCAAAATAACATTTTCCAATGCTTGCGGAACCTTGGGATTGATTTTCCGTGCTGACGGCAAATTATCCCGGTAATGTTTAACCGCAATTGAAACCGCCGTTTGCCCTTCAAACGGAACTTTTCCGGTCAAAAGTTCAAACAGAATGATTCCAAGTGAATAAATATCTGATTGTTTCGTGATGATCGATCCGCGGGCCTGTTCAGGAGAAATGTAATGAACGGACCCGATCATGGTATTCGTTTTCGTAATTGTTGCCGATTCCATTGCCGCAATTGAAATTCCAAAATCCGTGACCTTGACCTTCCCGTAATTGTCGATCAAAATGTTTTGCGGCTTCAAATCCCGGTGAATAATGCCGATTCGATGGGCACTTTCAACTGCCGAAAGGATCTGTTCCATAATATCAACCACTTTTTCACATGAAAGCGGATAGTGTTCTTTCAAATATGTCTTCAAATCCGTTCCCTTAACGTATTCCATGATCAAGTACGGCACGCCGTGATCATTGCCAAAATCATAGATTTGAACAATATGCGGGTTATCAAGCTTCGTTAGTGAATTTGCTTCTTTATGAAAGCGTTCAACAGAACGCGGATCATCCTGCAAATCAAACCGCAACATTTTAAGGGTTACCCGGCGTTTTTGAACAAGGTCCTCGGCTTCATATACATTTGCCATGCCGCCTTCACCAAGGGAACGAATAATACGGTACCGTTTGCCAACTTCATATCCTACTCGCATCGCCGTTCACCACTTTCATCTGCCGCAACCAAAAGCGCGGTAATGTTATCATCGCCGCCGTTGACCCGCGCTTGGGTAATTAATTGCTGACATTTTTCTTCAAGCGAGCCTGAAGCCGTTAAAATTGCTTTGATTTTAGCTTCCGCCACAAGTTTGGAAAGCCCGTCAGTACACAGTAAGAATAAATCGCCCGGTTCAACTTTCAACGCATAATGATCCATTTGGGCATCATGATTGATTCCAAGGGTTTTGACAATTACGTTTTTTTGCGGATGGTTGACCGCTTCTTCCTTCGTGATTGCACCCTGCTTGATCAACTCATTGACAAGCGAATGATCCCGTGAAATTTGCTGCAGTTCATTATTCCGCAACCGGTAGCCTCGGCTATCTCCAATGTTTGCAATAATGCAGTTTGCCGAATCGATCAGAATCAAAACGAGGGTTGACCCCATTCCTTCAAGATCCGGATACTGCTTTCCTTTTTGGATCAAAAGATCATTTTCAACCTGAACCTGCTTTTGCAGCCATTCATAGGCCTGGGCAACCGTTTCAAATGTCGATTCTTCAAACAGGTAACCAAGATGCTGAACAACCATTGCCGACGCAACATCGCCGCCGCGATTGCCGCCGATTCCATCAGCGACTAATCCTAAAGTAATTTGTTTTTGATTTTGATACAGTCCGACCGAGTCTTCATTAACCTTGCGAACCTTGCCAATATCACTTAAAAATGAACTTTTCAAAATTGCACCTACTTTTTCACCAGCGTTGCAATAAAGAATCCGTCCGAACCGAAATCGTCCGGATAGATCGTTAATCCAAGCGCTGACCGTTGATCCTTAACATTCTTTTTCGTCTGTGTTTTAACCTGTTCAAAATCCGGATGCCGTTTCAAAAATTGATCAACAACTGTTTGATTTTCCGATGGTAAGATCGTGCATGTGCTATACGTTAATTTTCCCTGCGACTTTAATGTCGGCGCAACGGCGTCTAAAATTTGCAACTGAATCCGGGCTAATTGCTGCGAATCCTGTAACGTTTTTTCATAACGAACTTCTGGTTTTCGCCGCATCAACCCGATTCCAGAACACGGCGCATCAACCAAAATCTGATCAAACCGTGCATTTCCAAGTTTTCCGGCTTGACGAGCATCCAAAAGTTGAGGATCAACAACGTTCTCAACCCCGAGCCGCTCGGCATTGCGTTGAATCAATTTTAATTTGTGTTGATGAATATCAAGCGCAACGACCGCTCCTTGACCGGCGAGTGCTGTTGCAATTTGCGTCGTTTTTCCGCCGGGAGCAGCACATGCATCCAAAACACTTTGACCGGGTTGAACATCCATTGATTCAACCGCTAACATTGCACTTTCGTCCTGAATAATAAAGTCGCCCTGTTTGAATTCGGCGGTTCCCGCTAAAAAGCCTTTTTGCGCAACCAACCCGTCAGCAGCGATTTCGCTTGGAGACGTCGTGATGCCTTCCTTTTTAAGCTGGGCTTGCAGTTCAGCACTTTTGACCTTTCCTGGATTTACCCGCAAACTGTCATGCGGCGTCTGGTTAACGGCCCGCGCAATTTGGGCTGTTTTCTCAAGCCCTACCTTTGAAATCAATTGCTCAATGATCCACTGCGGAATACTTTCTTCAATTGATAACCGTTGAGCAGCCGTTAAATCATCAAAATTCCGTAAGCCATTCCGCTTGATTGCATGCAAAACGCCCGTCACAAATTTACGCGTTCCCGCATGGCCTTTAACCTTGGCAATTTCAATGGTTTCATTAAAAATCGCATGGTCCGGAACCTTGTCTAAATACTGCATTTGATAAATCGCTAACAAAAGCAATTCCCAAACCCACGAGTCAACTTTCTTCTTATTTTTAATAAATGGTTCAAGCCAATATTCCAACGTTAACCGGTGCTGCAAGCAGCCGTACACAAGCGTCGTCAATAAATTGGCATCGGCCCGTGATAATTGATGTTGCCGAATCACATCATTTAAAGCGATGTTTGAATACGTCCTGTGCTTTCGAATCCGCAAAAGCAGATCAAGGGCTAAAAAGCGCGGCGTTTGTTTAATCGTTTTCTTCATTGATCAATTCCTGTCCTGCTTTAATTCCCTGGCCAACCCCATTCAAATATGCCGTAATATCCATTTGCGGTTTTCCAGCCGGTTGAATGCGGTTGATCTGGTAAACCGTTCCATCCGCTGCGGCAACCTTTAGTTGATGCTTTCCAACTTCAACCACGGTTCCTGCGGAAAGGTCTGTTTGTTCATCCACAACAGTTACATCCCAGATCTTGGTCCGTTTTCCTTTGAAGGATTTGAAATATGCTCCCGGAGCAGGCCGAAGAGCGCGAACCTGCCAATCAATTTGGTGAGCAGTTTGCTTCAAATGCAATTCTTCTTCTTCAGGACTGATTGTTGGTGAAAAGACAACTTCATCTTCATTTTGAACAACCGGATGAACGTTGCCTGCAATTAAGTCGGGAAGAAGTTGCAATAAAGTATCCCGCCCAAGATCACTCATTTTTTCAAAAATTGAGCCCGCATCATCATTTGATGTGATCGGCATTTCAGCCTGTTTCAGAATAGCGCCGGCATCCATTTTCTTTACCATGTAAATAATTGAAACGCCCGTTTTTGAATCGCCATTCATGATGGCATGCTGAATTGGTGCTCCGCCGCGATACTTTGGCAAAAGTGAGCCGTGAACATTCACGGCCGCAATTTTCGCTGCGTTGATTAATTTCATCGGTAAAAATTGGCCAAATGCTGCCGTGACGATCAAGTCCGGTTGAAGGTCAATTACCCGTTGGCATTCCGGACTGCCTGAAATTTTTTCCGGTTGAAGGACTTCAATTCCATGGCCCGACGCAACCTTTTTCACCGGTGTCGGGGTCAAAACGTGTTTCCGTCCGACTCGCCGGTCTGGTTGGGTCACAACGGCCTTTACATCATACCCGGCATCGATCACGCCAGCTAAAATATTAGCAGCAAAGTCCGGGGTTCCCATAAATACAATTGATGTCATTTATTTCACTCCTCAATTAAATAAAGTTCATCGGATCGCGGTCGATCACAATTTGCAATCCGTTTCGTTCTTCTTTTTGACTTGTTAATAATAAATCTTGAAGATAATTTTCAAGTTGCGGTTCATTTTTATATTTAATTACTAATTGGTAATAATAGCGGTTATTGATCCGCATAATTGACTGCGGTGTCGGCCCCAAAATTACGGCATTTTGAGATAAATAATTCACGATCTCACCGCGAATTTGGAACATTTTTTGCGCCGCATCCGCTTCCGTCCGCGCACTTGCAGTAATTTGAATCGTATAGTAATATGGTGGATATCCGCCTTGATGCCGCACCTGCATTTCTTTTCCAAAAAAATGCTCATAGTCTTGCCGCTGAGCATACTGAATGGCATAGTGATCCGGATTATATGTCTGAATCAAGACATTGCCCTCTTTTTCGGCCCGACCAGCACGCCCACTTACCTGGGTCAAAAGTTGAAAAGTGCGTTCACTCGCCCGAAAATCCGGTAATCCCAACGAAGTATCGGCATTCAACACGCCTACAAGCGTTACGTTGGGAAAATCAAGGCCCTTGGCAATCATCTGGGTTCCAAGCAAAATGTCTGCATGATGCTTGCCAAACTCATCTAAGATCCGTTCATGCGCTCCCTTGCGCCGGGTGGTATCAACATCCATGCGTAAAATCCGGGCAGTTGGGAAAAGTTCAGTCAATTCCTTTTCAACCCGTTGCGTGCCGGTTCCAAAATACCGGACTGCCTTGCTGTGACAATTCGGACAAACTTGCGGAACCGGTTCTTCATGACCGCAATAATGACATTTCAATGAATTTGTATCTTTATGATACGTCAATGAAATATCACAGTTCGGACACTTGATCACTTCACCGCATTCGCGACACATCAAAAATGAAGAATATCCTCTTCGGTTTAACATTAAAACAACTTGTTCATTCAACGCAAGTTTTTTCTGAATCTCAGTTGCCAATTCTTGGGAAATATCTGTCGTTGGCGCATAGCGGCCTGCCTGCCGCATATCAACTAATTGAACATGCGGCAAATCCTTCCCGTTAATTCGTTTCGTCAACCGCAACCATTGGTAAACACCCTTTTGTGCACGTGCCCGAGATTCAAGCGATGGCGTTGCACTTCCAAGAACAACCGGACAATGATGATATTGGCCGCGCCACTGGGCAACATCGCGAGCATGATACCGCGGCATGTCCTCCTGTTTGTAACTTGTTTCATGCTCTTCATCCATGATAATGACGCCCAGATTTTTGATTGGTGCAAAAATTGCTGAGCGGGCGCCAACAACGACTTGAGCATCGCCCTTTTCAATCCGACGCCACTCATCATACCGTTCACCGTCAGATAATGCACTGTGTAAAAGGGCGACCTGATCGCCAAATCGCGCTTTAAATTGCCGCACAATTTGCGGGGTCAATGAAATTTCTGGAACAAGCATTAAAGCTGATTTGCCTTGCGCAAGCGCATGCTGAATGATCTGCAAATAAACTTCAGTTTTGCCGCTCCCCGTTACTCCCTCAAGTAAAAAGGTTGCTGCCTGTTTTTCGTCAATTGCCTGATCAACCGCATTCGTCGCCTGGGCCTGTTCAGCAGTCAACTTTTTCGGCGTCGACGGTTGGATTTGATCAATCTGATACGGATTACGGTATTTTTCAATTTGATAACGCGTAATCCATCCTTTTTCGGCAGCCACCTTCAAGTCATTTGCAGTAAAATTATTTTCCCGGGTCACGTCACTTTGAACAAATTCCTGTTCATGATTGGTAATCAAAAAGTCTAGCAAGCGTTTCTGCTTGGCCGCATTTTTCCTTAACGCTTTCTTAGCTTTCTGCAATTCTTCGACCGTCATTTGAGCTTTAAATGCCCAAACAAGTTTTGATTTTGCCCGGTCATCAACGTGATAGACAATTTCAACTTGGCTTGCCTTGCGTAACTTCTCAATTTGATTTAATTGACTTGAAGTTAACCTTTGTGGATTAAACTCAACTTCACTTTGATGATCAAAAAGAGTGGCAAGATCTGGGGTTATATTTTTTCCTATCAATTTAAGCGTTTTGCGATAACTTGCCCGCATTGCATTCGGGAGCATGACTTGCAAGCAGCGAATCTTAAATGCAAACGTCCGCTGTGTCAGCCAATCAGCCATCGCCATGGCTTCATCACTTAAAACCGGATTCAAATCAAGCACATCGATCACTGATTTTAATTGGTGTTCACCTGAATATTCATCTGTCAGTCCCGTCACAAATCCCTGAATTTTCCGGTTTCCGTTACCGAATTCAACCACAACACGCATCCCGATTTGCAAAAAGTCCTGAAACTTTTCTGGAATTTGATAAGTAAACGGATGGTTGGTCTGCATTGCCGGAACATCGACAATTACTTCTGCATATCGACTAATTTTAACCTTCCTCTTTTCTGATCAATTTTTTGACTTCATCTAATATTTTCTGAGCAAAAACTTGCTTTGAAACCTTTGAAACTTTAATTGGTTCCTGGTGCGGCTGTAAAATATAACCGGCATTTTGGTCACTGCCAAATCCAATATCGCTGCGTGAAACATCATTAGCAACGATCATATCGACCTTTTTATCTTCCAGTTCAGCCGTTGCATTTTGAAACAGATGATCCGTTTCAGCAGCAAAGCCAACTAAGACTTGGCGATGCTTTTGATTACCTAACATCCGCAATAAATTTGGATTCCGTTTCAGTGTCAACTGAACTTGCTGGTTAGCATTCACTTTAATTTTTTGATCATTTGGCCGTTCAACGTGATAGTCTGAAACCGCGGCTGCCATGACCAAAACGTCATTTTGCGGAAACTCTTCCATTAATTTAGTTTGCAGATCCGCAAACGTTTGGATGCGGATCACGTTCACGTTCATTGGCAAATCAACCGTAACCATTCCCGCAATTAACGTTACATCGGCTCCTTGAAGGGCCGCATTTTCAGCAAGCGCAATTCCCATTTTGCCGCTTGAACGGTTTCCAATAAACCGCACCGGATCAATTGGTTCTTGCGTTCCCCCAGCAGTTACCAGCACCTTGATTCCCCGAAGCGGTTGATCACTCGTTTGCTTTTCGATCCACTCTAAAACTGCTTGCGGCTCCGGCATTCGCCCTTTTCCGGCGTATCCTTCTGCTAAAAAGCCGGTCGCCGGTTCCATTACGTGAATTCCATCGGCTTTCAACTGATGAACGTTTCGTTGAACAGCGGGGTTAGCCCACATCTCATCATTCATTGCAGGAACAACAAATTTATTTTTCGCCGTTGCGATCAACGCAGATGAGACGAGGTCATCAGCAATTCCATTTGTCATTTTCCCAATGATATCTGCCGTGGCCGGAATGACGATCGAAAGGTCTGCCCACCGCGCAATTTCAATATGCGGAATAAAATTACCACGTTGTTCAGCATCACTAAATTTCGTTAATACTGGATTTTTGGACAACGTCGCCATTGTCAACGGTGAAATGAAACTCGTTGCTGCCGCCGTCATCGCCACGCGGACTTCAGCTTTTGCCTTGATCAAAAGCCGAACAAAGCTTACAACCTTATAACTTGCAATTCCCCCGGTCACATAAACCGCGATTTTTTTACCTTTCAATGCCATTTCTTCACCCCATCGCTTATTAATACAAGAAAAGAGGTCGGACACCATGTCACAACCTCCCATCATATTGGTTTAAATTAAAAATTAGTTTTCACCTTTAATTGTCAACTTGCCAGCTTCAACTTCTTCCAAAGCCTTACCAACATTCTTATCTGACTTGTATTCGTCTTCGTTTAACAATGGTAATGCGCCAGCATCTAATTCATGAGCACGTTTAGCTGCTAACATTACTAATGAATAACGTGAATTAACATGTTCTAAAAGTTTATCGACAGATGGATATAAAATCATTTGACAGCATCTCCTTATTGTTGATCATCGTCTAAGCCAAGTTGTTTCTTGTAATCAGGTAAGAACCGTTTTACGCGCCAGCGTTCAGCCCGGATGATCGTTTGAATCTTTTCGGCAGCCTTCGGAACTTCATCATTCACAACTGCATAATCATAATTCTGCATCATTTCGATTTCACCAACAGCCTTTTCCATTCGCTTGTCAATTGTTGCTAAATCATCCGTTCCCCGATTAATGATCCGTTGACGTAATTCCATCAAATCTGGTGGTGTTAAGAAAATAAACAACCCGTCTGGAACTTTTTCCCGGACTTGCATTGCACCCTTAACTTCAATTTCAAGGAAAACATCCTTACCTTGATCTAACATTTCATTAACATATTTTAAAGGTGTTCCGTAATAGTTGTCAACATATTTAGCGTATTCCAACATTCCGCCATTTTCAATTTCCTTTTCAAATTCTTCCTTTGAAACAAAGAAATAATCTTTTCCATCAACTTCTCCGGGACGCTTCTTCCGGGTCGTCATTGAAACTGAATAGTGGAAAGTATTATCCTCACGTGAAAAGATTTCCTTTCGTACAGTTCCCTTTCCAACTCCTGATGGTCCTGAAAGAACAATTAACATTCCGCGTTTTGGCATTTTGAATCTCCTCTAGAAACAATTTTAATAACTATTATCCCCTTTGAACGCCTATTTTTCAAGTGATTTCCAAAGGTTTTCAATTTTCTAATGAAGATTTCATTTATTGCTGATCAAAGAGTTTAAAACACGATCATCTGGAGATAACAAAAAGGCTGTGACATCCGTCACAGTCTTTAATCACTTTCAAATTGATTTTAATACAATTCAAGGTATTGGTCGCGTTCCCATTGTGAAACGTCTTGCCGGTATGAATCCCATTCAAGTGTCTTTGCTTCAACGAAATTGTTGAAGAGGTGTTCCCCAAGAGCGCCTTGAATTACTTCATCATTTTTCAATTCTTTAAGGGCATTGTGCAATGTTGATGGCAAATCTTTAATGCCATTTTCACGCCGTTCTTCTTCATCCATTGCATAGATATTCCGGTCAACGGATGCAGCCGGTTCAATCTTATTCCGTAATCCATCAAGGCCGGCTTCCAAAATCGCAGCAATCGCCATGTATGGGTTAGCTGACGGATCAACTGACCGCAATTCAAACCGGGTGCCTTGTTCACGTGCCATTGGAACCCGGATTAATGGTGAGCGATTCCGACCTGACCATGCAACGTAAACCGGAGCTTCAAATCCAGGAACCAACCGTTTGTATGAGTTAACGGTTGGGTTGGTAATTGCCGTAAAACTCCGGGCGTGCTTCAATAATCCGCCTAAGAAGTAGTATGCTTTTTGAGATAACTTTTGGTCGCCATTCTCATCGTAGAAGACATTGCCGTTCTTATCGAAAAGTGACATGTTGATGTGCATTCCAGAGCCGTTAACTTGAGCTAATGGTTTAGGCATGAATGTTGCATGCAAGCCGTGCTTCCGGGCAACGGTCTTAACAACTAACTTAAAGGTTTGAATATTGTCACAAGCATGCAAAGCATCTTCATACTTAAAGTCAACTTCGTGTTGACCAGGAGCAACTTCGTGGTGCGATGCTTCAACATCAAAGCCCATGCGTTCAAGTTCAAGGACGATTTCCCGCCGGCAGTTTTCCCCCATGTCAACCGGAGCAAAGTCAAAGTAGCTGCCGTTGTCGTTCAAATGCATCGTTGGTTTGCCGGTTTCTGGATCAAGTTTGAAAAGGAAGAATTCAGGTTCCGGACCAATGTTAAAGTCGGTGAACCCTTCTGCTTTCATTTCATCCAAGACGCGCATCAAATTATTCCGCGGATCGCCCATGAATGGCTTGCGGTCAGCTGTGTAAACTTCGCAGATGATCCGGGCAACCTTTCCGTGTTCGCTTCCCCATGGAAAAATCATCCAGGTTGACAAGTCTGGATATAACCACATATCACTTTCTTCAATCCGAACAAAGCCGTCAATTGAAGAACCGTCAAACATTAATTTATTATCAAGCAACTTATCTAATTGGCTAATCGGAACTTCCACGTTTTTGATCGTTCCGTAAAGATCAGTAAACATTAACCGCAAAAATTGAACGTTTTCTTCTTTAGCCATCCGCCGAATATCGGCCTTAGTATAATCATGCTTAACCATTATTAATAGGCTCCTTTTAAAATTGATAAATTAGAGCGTCCGATTGTTACGAATCGAAGGTTTGCTATGCCGGTTAAGTCCACCAGCGTTGACAAAGTCATTGCGCAAAATTTTCCGAACAGCGTCATCTGACAAAGACTGAGCCATTTTTTCGCGCCGCCGTTCTTCTTCGGCTGCCTTTTGAGCATAAACCTTCTTAATTGAAGCCATATTATACCCATCTGCAAGGTAATCCTTAATTTCAAGCAACTTATCAATATCGTTTAATGAATACATCCGGCGGTTCCCTTCATTTCGTTCGGGAATCACCAATTCTTGTTCTTCATAGTACCGAATTTGCCGAGCACTTAAATCCGTAAGCTTCATCACCGTTCCAATTGGAAGAACAGCAAGGGAGCGACGTAGTTCCTTTTCTTTCATAACAACCCTCCTCTCATTGGTTCAATCATATCAATCACCTATCAGTCTGTCAATAACTTATGTCACATTTTATAACATCTTACGCTTTATAGTACGTTTCGTTTACCGCATTGGTAATTGCAACCTTCACGTGAGCGTATGATAATCCCCCTTGAATGTACAATGCATACGGTTCGCGCAACGGCCCATCACTTGATAATTCGATCGTTGAACCTTCAACAAAGCTTCCGGATGCCATAATAATTTCATCTTCGTAATTATCCATTTCACTTGGAATCGGATCAACAAACGCATTTAACGGTGAATTATGCTGAATACTTGCACAGAATTTGATCATCGCTTCCCGTTCATGGAAGATCACCGTTTGAACCAAATCGGTCCGCGGAGCATCCCATTTCGGCGATACTTCTGCCCCCATCTTTTCAAGCAATGCGGCGGTAAAGATTGCCCCCTTAACGGCTTCGCCCGTTGTATGCGGAGCAAGGAAAAAGCCGCGATAAAAATCACGTTGATAACCATACGTTGCGCCTTCGCCCTTCCCTGGACCCGGTGCAAATAAGCGTGATGATGCACGCATGATCAAATCATGCCGGCCAACCAAGAAGGCTCCTGATTTGGCCACTCCCGCACCAGCATTTTTGTACATTGAGCCGGCCATTAAGTCCGCGCCGTAAAATGTCGGTTCGTCCTTTTCAGTGAATTCACCATAACAGTTATCGATGAAAATAATTGCTTCCGGAGCAATCGCCTTTACAAATTCAATCATCTCTTTGATTTCAGCAACCGTAAAACTATCCCGGGTAGCATATCCGCGCGAACGTTGAATGGCAACGACCTTGATCGATTTATCCTGCTTTAACTTTGCCCCTACTACATCATAATCGATCTTCCCGTCTTTAAGCGGGGTATAAGCAAACTTGATCCCGTATTCCTTCATTGATCCTGGGTTGTCGCCGACGATTCCAATTACCTGTTGGATCGTATCATACGGCATCCCCGTCATGTAATATAAAGTATCGCCTGGCATTAACGATGCAAACAATGCCGTTGAAATTGCATGCGTTCCAGAAACCATTTGCGGCCGCACAAGGGCATCATCGCATTTAAAGTAATCGGCGAAAATATCTTCCAGTTTATCCCGGCCAAGATCATCATATCCATACCCCGTTGAACCAACGAGATCTTCTTCAGCCACATGATGCTTACGGTACAAATCCAAAATTCGTTGTTGGTTATACAAAACCGTTTCATCAACTGCTGCCAATTGCGGCGCAATCATTTGATCAACTTCAGCAACCTTTTGTTGTAAATCCTGCGGAAACTTTTCAATCCACTTTTCCATTATTTTTTCTCCTTTAACCATTTTTCAACTAATTCAATAATTCGCAGATAATCCATGTTAAAGTTTTGAACAAGATCAAACCAGTGAACATCCATCTTATTGCGAAACCAAGTTAATTGCCGTTTAGCATAATGCCGCGAATTCTGTTTGACTTTTGCGATACATTCTTCAAGGGAAGCCTGATGTTTAAAATATGGATAAAATTCTTTGTAACCAATTCCTTTTCCAGCCGGTAATTTGCTTCCGCCATTTTCATATAAATAGCGAGCTTCATCAAGTACCCCGTCCTTGACCATCAAATCAACACGGTGGTTAATCCGTTCATACAATACCGCCCGTTCCGTATTTAACCCGATGATCAAAAAGTCATAAGTATCATTGGCGTGATCCCTTTGAACCGAAAACTTCTTACCGGTCTTTTCAAAAACTTCCAATGCCCGAATTACCCGGCGTTCATTGGTAACCGGGATTTTGGCAGCTGCCACCGGATCGATTTGATCAAGCCGGTCCCACAGTGCTTGTTGCCCATGTTCTTCGGCGTACTGATGAAGTTGATTTCGCAAATGGTCATCTTGATATTGATCATTTCCAAAATGAAAGTCATCAATAAGCGACTGTAAATAGAAACCAGTTCCGCCAACTAGCATTGGCAGCGCATCTTGAGCCGCGATTTTTGAAATTGCTTTTTTTGTCCGGTCAATAAAATCGGCAACCGAAAAGCGTTGGTCAATTGAAATCTCATCCAATAAATAATGCGGAATTCCCTGCATTTCTTCAGTAGTGACCTTGGCAGTTCCAATGTCCAGCTTTTGATAAACCTGCATTGAATCTCCTGACACAACCTGGCCGTTAAATTTTTGAGCCAGTTTAATTGATAACGTTGTCTTTCCAACCGCCGTTGGCCCAACGATCATTAAAACCTTCTGCGCCACTTTACCACTCCTTTCTCCTTACTTCTCTTGTAATTGTATCATTCAAGTTAAATTTTAACAGTTTTACCTAGCATTTTTTGGCGATTTAATTCATAATGATAATATACCAATAATTGAGGAGGAATTTCCATGAAATCATTTGGTAAGGGATTCTTTACTGGGATCGTAACAACCGTTGGCGTTGTTGCTGGTGCCGTTTATGCATTTAAGAAAACAGTTGTTGAGCCAATGGAAGAACGTGAAGCAATCTTAGAAGAACACCGTCGTCGTGCTCTTCGGAAGAGTCGTTCAGCTCATCAACGTTAATTAAGGTAATAAAAAAGGCTGGGATTTCAATCTCAGCCTTTTTTTCGGGTTCCAAAACAGACGAGCTGCGACGCGAAGTTAGGAAGTTCAAAAATCTCCGAATCTACGCTGCGCGATTCGCTCGTTTTTATTGTTTTGTCATACCTTCTTTTTAATTTTTCTTCTTTTTTCCGTCCCACTTATTGTATCCGTCTTTAAGAACGAAGATCTTATCAAAGCCTTCCTTTTTCAGTATGATCGCACACCGAAGAGCAAGGGCTTTTCCTTGTTCATACAAGTAAACCGGCATGTCCTTCCGAATACCGCCAATGTACATCTTAAATTGCGAAAATGGAATATTCCGCGCACCTAAGATATGTCCAGCCTTAAATGAATCTTCTTCGCGAACATCAATAACTTGAGCGTGGTGCATTGCCTTCTTGAATTCTTCGTTATCGACGATTTTGGCTGCCCGCCGACTGCGAACAAAAATTACAACTTGATTAATTACCATCCATAACAAAATGATAATTAAAATCATATCGACCCAAAATAAAACAGAGTGGGCTTTTCCTAAAAGCAATTCAATTGGCTCCTTTCAAAATAACCAAATAATCTTAGTCCTTAAACTTCAATGCTAATGAAGCAGCGCCAATTACGCCGGCTTCATTTCCTAATTGAGCTAACTTGATTTCAGTTGAACTCCTAATGGTTGGGAATGCATATTCATTAAAGTAGTTTTGAACTTGATCAAGCAAGAATTGACCAGCAGCTGAAACGCCCCCGCCAATTACGATTGCACTTGGGTTTAAGATACTTGCAAAGTTTGCACAAGCTAAACCTAAGTAGTTACATACCCGGTCAACAACCATTTTAGCCAATGGATCATTTTCCTTAGCTAAATCAAAGACTAATTTTGATGTAACTTCTTCGCCATCATCAGTTAATTGTTTAAGTTTTGAATTGCCAGCATATTCTTCCGCCATATCACGAGCAACCCGAACAACCCCAGTTGCTGATGCATAAGCTTCAAGACAACCACGGTTCCCGCATGTACATAAGTAACCGCCTGGGTGAACGTTCATGTGACCAACTTCGCCGCCGGCACCCATTCCGTGAACAAGCTTTCCGTTGGTAATGATTCCACCACCAACACCGGTTCCTAACGTAATGAAGACAACATCGTCGGCATTTTCGCCGGCACCCTTCCACCGTTCACCAAGGGCTGCAACGTTGGCATCGTTATCAACCGCAAACTTGATGTTTGTGCCTTTTTCGATTTCTTCCTTAACGTTTTGAACAGTCTTCCAGTTTAAATTGTAGGCCCCTACAACTGTTCCCTTTTCAAGGTCAACGGTTCCTGGAGTTCCCATTCCAATTCCGATGAATTGTTCTGGCTTCATTCCATACATCTCAAGGTGATGGTTGATTGATTCAATGATATCAGGAACAATGTGGCTTCCTTCATCTAAAATATTGGTTTCAATACTCCACCGTTGTTGAATTTCACCATCTTCAGTTGTAATTGCAAATTTGATCGTTGTCCCTCCAAGGTCAACCCCAATTAATTTTTTATCCATAATGCTCCTCCTAAATGTCTTTTTTCGCCGCTTCGCGTTTTTCTTCTTCGCGATGCTCTTTGTCCAAAATAAGTTTGGCATTGAGGTACGTCTTTTGATCAACAACACCGGCTTTATACAAGTGGTCCAGTTCAATTGCCGTTAATTCAATATCCCACAACCGCTTGCCGACATAGATAAAAACGCCGAACTGCTTTAAAAATTGCTGAACGTCATAATAGTTTTTCAAAATAACATCCCCATCTTAAGCCGTAGCAGTATGTATTCCTCTGACAAAAATTGCTGCAAACAGAAGAACTAAACCAACTAGGGCCAGCCATCTTTTATGCGTTTCAACTTTTCCAATTTGAGGAGCGCCAACAATGTAACCTAATAAGAAGCCACCCATTAGGCCACCAAGGTGTCCCCAAAGATCAATTGACCCGGTCAAATCACTTAACAGATTCAAAACAACTAAAACTAAAAATTGCTTTGCAATCGTTCGAATATACGGATCATTCCGAAATGATTCGCCAAGCATCAGGTATGCGCCAAACAGGCCAAACAATGCTGTACTTGCGCCCGCTGAAATTGCTGGCGTAAATGCAAAGCTTGCAATGTTACCGCAAATTCCGCTTACCAGATAAATAACTAAGAAACGCCACGGGCCAAATAAATATTCGATCTGCATCCCTAAAAAGTAAAGGGTCACCATATTCAGTACAATATGTTGAAACCCAATATGCAAGAACATCGGCGTAAATAACCGCCAAATTTGTCCCGCCGCAATTAACGCATTATCCTTCGCACCAAATTCAATTAAAATATTCGGATTCGTTGAACCGCCTGCAACTGTCATTAATAAATACATCGCGATATTAATGACAATTAACATAATCGTCATCTTTGGTCTTTTCTTGCTCATGCTTTTTCCTTTCAATCACAGCACTAATGACACCGATTACATCAGGATGTGATAAAAAACATCCCTTTTTTAAGGGGATGAGCGTTTTAAAAGAAAAACAACAGGGTTTAATTCCTGTTGTTATTTTGTTTCACGGTGTAAAGTTGCTTTACGACAACGTGGGCAATACTTCTTAAGTTCTAAGCGATCTGGATTGTGACGCTTATTCTTGTTTGTTAAGTATGTTTGTTCGCCACATTCTGTGCATTCTAATGTAATATTAACACGCATCGAAATACCCTCCAACTCTTCATATTCTGTCTAATAAGGCGTTTAAACCTTCAACGTTAATATAATATCATCTTTTAAAAGATATTGCTACCGTTTTTTACTAATTGTTAAGGAAAATTCCTTGACACGGTTTTTAAGATAAAAAAAGAAGGTGATCAATTTCACCTTCTTTTTACCTAATATTGAATTAAAATCCGTCACTTGACTGAACATCTTTCCAGTAAGCTGCATAAATCTGCTTGATTGCATCCAAGTTAACTTTACTTTCTGTATTAGCTGCCATTCCTGGGAATGCAACTGCCACTACAACTTGCGGATTATTATATGGAGCATAACTTACCCCGCTTAACGTTTCAGTCGGATTATTCTTGTAATATGTCTGGGCTGTCCCAGTCTTCCCGGCAATTTCAGGTTTAACACCATTCAAGTACTTCCCAGTAACATATGGATTATTTCCGTGCATTACAAGGTAAAGTCCCTTCTTAACAACATCCCATTGAGCAGCTGTTCCCGGAACAACATTCAAAATGTTTGGCATAAATTGATAAATCGTCTTGCCCATCTTGCCGTCTTTTCCATTATCATGGATCGAATCTAAGACGTGCGGTTGCAACCGATAACCGCCATTCGCAATGGTTGAGATGTACTGTGCCAGTTGCAATGTTGTATATGAATCATAGTTCCCGAATGAAAGGTCAAGAGCTTTCCCAATATCAGCCTTGGCTGAAGGCCCTTCAAATCCGGCTGATTCGCCCGGAAGATCAATGCCGGTCTTAATCCCTAATCCAAACTGATTAAAGTTATCCCGCATCTTAGTGAAAATCGATGGCGACATACTTGCTAATGACATTCCCGGTGTATATTTGAGTCCGGCTTCAAGCATTGCAAGCTGCATCATATACGTGTTTGATGAAACTTCCAGGGCTTCAGGTGCTGTTAACGGCATGTTAGCTGAACCGCTCTTATTAAACCACGATGTCTTCGGTGCCGTTCCGGCTAATTTAATTGGTTGTTCTTCAAGGGTGTTATTCGTTGGTGTAATTACCCCATCTTGAAGAGCTCCCATTACCATTGCACCCTTTACAACTGATCCCATTACAAAGGTCTGATTAATTGCACCAATCGCGTTATCAGTAATCTTCCCGGTTTGAATATCACGACTCACTCCCGCAAGCGCATAAACCGCACCGGTATGTGGATTCATAACCACGGCATAGGCTCCTGGGACATACGGATTTCCGCCAGCAACACTTTGAAGCGAACTCTTCATGATATTTTGCACATCATTTTGGAACTGAGCGTTAATCGTTAGTTGGATATCGTCCCCTGGCTTTCCGCCGTACTGTTTGATTTCCTTCTTGATCTTATTATTTTGGGTTTCAACTTTAATGATTTCGCTGTCACCCTTCAAGGCATCTTCATATTGCGATTCAATGTAACTTGAACCAACACTGTCATTGCGTGAGTAACCTTCTGCAAGCAAGATATTCAATTTGTCACTTGGCAAGCCTTGCTTTTCAGTTGTTACTGTCCCCGCGATTTCTTTGATCGAATCACCGCCTGGATAACTGCGTGACCAACTGGTTCCAATCTTAACTCCTGGCAACTGAGATAAATGCGCCCCAACCTGAGCCATTTCAACGGCTGAAACACCATTGGCTTTTAACATTACGGTTGAAAGCGAATATGCCCCATCCATCTTATTGTACAAAACGGCAGCTTGTTGCTGTTGCGGACTAAGATTGTTAACCAACCCATGATCCTTAACGTATGCCATTTCTTGTTTATAAAGAGCAGAACCGCTTAATGAGTTGGCATCCTTAATATATTTTTGAACTTTTTCCGCATTTGCCGTGCTTCCAAGATAATATGCCTGCTTCATGTTTTCAGTTAACTGTGACGTATCAACGCTGATATACTTTGTTAAATTATTCGCAACGTCATACATTTCTTGGGATGTAACTGAAAGCGGCTTTGTATACGTAATTGCCGTTGCTGCATCATTTGAAACCAGCAATTTACCTGAAGAATCATAGATCATTCCCCGCGGCATATCTTTGGTTTCGGTTTGCATGTTACTGTTTGAAGCATCATAAACATATTTCTTCCCATCAATGATTTGTAAATGGGCTAATTGAATAATCAAAGCTGCAAAAAGTAAGAACACAATTACGAATAAAAAATTTAACCGAAACGGAATACTGTCAGCTTTATGTCCATTTCGATTACTTTTTGATAATTTATGTTGTTTTTTAAAAATTTTCAAAAGATTTCACCGTCACTTAATTACTAAATCAATTAAAATAACATTGATTGAAATTCCTGCTTAATCAGCATATGATAATGCTGAACTATACCTAATACATGGTATCACAAATTAGCAAATCGAACCATCTAAATAAGGTAATCAAATTATAGATTTTTATGGAGAAATTATGAAGAAGACATTTATTAAAAACGATACCCTTTTTTTTGAAAATGGAAATTTAAAAATCAGCGAACTGGTCAATCTTTTAAAGGCGCTTCCCTTCGAAGTTCTTTTTATTGATTCTGCTGGCCGCATCAAATTGATCATTCATCCGCTCGATCCGGATTTAAAACTTAATCAGCGAATCTCATCCCATTTATTTTTTAAAACCATGCCTGCGACCTTTGATTTTCTTGAAAAATTAAAACACGGAAAAAATTCAAAAATTTCGCGGGCATTAAAGGTCAAGGAAGAATACTATAACCTGACCTTCATTGCAATTTATGATGAAAACCAACAATATCTTGGCTGTTTGCAAATTAGCGAAAACATTACTGAAATCATTAAAAAGTACCGGTATGGCGGTTTTATTGAATCCGAATTTCAAAAATCCACGCAACCAGATCATGATTTCCACTACCATGATCAATCATCTGAAACGTACCGGCAGGAAATTGAACAGGATCTGATCGATATTAATACTGACGACGACAGCGACGCCATTTCTGGCGCATCTGAATTATAAGTAGGTGTTAGTGATGCAAAAGTATCAAACCCACTTTAAAGCTTTAGGAACCAAAATTACACTGACCGTTTTCAGTTCATTTGATCAGCAAGTTTTCGCTCCCAGTAAACAGTTAATTGATTACTATGAGAAATTATTTTCAATCTATCTGCCGGATTCTGAAATCAGCCGGATAAATCGTGCTGCGGGTCAAAAAATGGTTGAAGTTTCAACCCCAACGTTTGATCTCGTCAGCCTTGCAAAAAAAATCAGTCTTAAATCATGGGGATTCAATGCGGCAATTGGGCCGCTAGTTAAAGAATGGAACGTGGGGTTTGAAAACGCCCATCGGCCTGACGAAACCCAAATTCGCCAATTATTACACCAGATTGATCCGCAAAAAATTACAACCCAAACTCCCAACCTAATTGGCCTTCAGCAAGCTGGCATGCAACTTGATCTTGGCGGAATCGCCAAGGGTTACATCGCTGACCGGCTCAAAGATCTTTGGGCAGCCTTCGGAGTTCGAACGGGAATCATTGATCTTGGCGGGAACCTGTTAACAATTGGAAACAGTCCGCTGCACCCTGATCAAAAATGGCGGATTGGAATTCAAGATCCGTGGAATCCACGGGGGAAGGCCCTGCGAGTCGTTCGAATGCCAGCATGTTCCGCGGTCACTTCCGGAATTTATGAACGCAATTTTACGGAAAACCACCACTTTTACCATCATATTCTTGATCCGCGAACTGGGTACCCATTAAAAACACAACTAATGGGAGTAACGGTCTTTACTGATCAATCAGTTTGGGGCGAAATTGAGTCGACCCGTTTGTTTTTTAATCCTGAAATTCCAGTTGACAAGTTAAAAAAAGACCGCCATTTTATGGCAGCCGTTTTTGTGTATCAAAATCATGAAATTCGAATTCTTAAATAAAGAAGGTGTGACAAAACATCAAAACGAGCGAGGTGGAAGCAGAAAAACGAACGAATCGCGCAGCAAAGATTCGGAGATTGTCGAATTAGCTTCGCGTCACCACACAGATCGTTTGTTTTGGAACCCGATTATGCGGATATAGCAAAGAGGTTGCGATTTGTATCACAACCTCTTGCCATTTATAAACAAATATTTGATAACTGTTCCCGCAAATTCAACATCTGCCCGAACGTAATATTATTTGAAAAGAAGATAAATGCCTGATTCGTTCGATAATTAGCAATAAAACAGCTTTGGTAGCCATTAATTGAGCCGTCAGCGTGAATAATTCCATCTCCAAGATAAACCCCATCATAATAATTATATGGATTCGAAATGATATTATTTAACGGCACATATTTTCCCGCAACTAAGCCGCTAATGAAGTTCCAGTAATCTTGCGCGCTGCTAAACACCTCGCCGGCACCAAGTTCGCCAGACATTCCGGTTTTCAATTCTTCGAAATTTAAATGATTATTTTGCGCATTTCCCGATCCCTTCGCGTTCGTAATTTGCGAAGCATTCGTTACCTGATTATAAAACTTGATGTTTTTTAAATTATTCGGCTTGAAAAGATTCGTTGATAAATATTTTTCATAACTTTGTCCCGTAACCTTCGAAATGATGCCGGCAAGCAATGCATAATCACTGTTCGAATAGTTCCAAATCCCAGTCTTCCCCGTTGAATTAAGATTCTTTTGGGCAAATTTCATTTGGGCCTTTTGATTTTTCAATAAATCAGTTGGACCGCTTGTCCGATCTTTAATCCCTGAACGGTGGGTCAACAAATTTTCAATGGTGATTTTTGACGCATTGGGAATAGATGGATAAAATTGACTGATTTTGGTATTCAGTGATAATTTCCTCTCATCGATCAATTTTTGAATTGCAATTCCCGTATAAACCTTTTGCAATGACGCAATTGGATATAGACCCGTAGCCGTGATCACGTCATTTTGCTTCATTCCCGGCTGGTTACATTCGACCACGGTTGGATTCGTTGCCAAATCACCAAATAAAACGACGCCGTTGACCTTATTATTTTCTAAGAGACTGTTTACGGCATCGCGTTTAGCAACCGGTGAATCATTGACCGGGGCCGCATTACAATGACCAAAATTCAAAAATAGAAATGTCAAAAGAATTCCGAAAATTACTTTTACAGAGAATTTACGTTTCAAAGATAATCTTCCTTACCATTATTCTGATAGTTTCTATGTTATAAAAAATGAGGCTGTAACTCAAGTTACAGCCTCACCGTTTTAATTTGCTTGATGCGTTTGCAAATATTGTTTTAATTTCTTTCCTTGCATCATTTGCCAATTCTTATTGTAGAAGTAATTGTCAATATGATATTCTGGCGCTGGTTGATCGTTTGATAAGAATGGATCAACTGCTTGGTCCATCTTCAACCATCCGCGCCATCCAAGGTGAATCGTATCTTGCATAAAGTATGGTTCTTTTCCATCGTTGGTTAAATCAACAATGTTATTGAATCCTTGTTTCTGCAATTGATACTTGATCTTTTGATTAAATTCATTGATCATTGACATTCTTAAACCAGTATACTTTGCCCACCGTGCATTAATTGGCGGAATGACAAATAAAACATTAGTATGATCCTTTGCGAATTGATTTAAGACTAATTGGAAATCACCAAATTCAGGTGATGAAACATAGTCAAATTTGGCCTGTTCGCCATGTAATTTTGGAACCTGGCTCTTTAAACGATTATTCCAAAAGGCATTATCAACCCGGAATGGATTATTTGTCGTATTCTTTGCCCCTAATTGATAAGCAAGTGAATCCAGCTTTTGATAATTATATTGCTGTGGTAATTTACTTGCTTCACGGTCAATTTTGGCAACTCGATCGTTCATCCCAATCGTTGAGAATAACTGATCTTCATGAATCAATTCATTATATTTCAAATCTAAGTATATTTTTTCAGCCTTATTCAACTTTTGACCAGCTGCGACCTGTAATAAGCACTGTTCAATCATCTTATCAGAATGCGATGACGGCATATCAAGCAAACGCCGTGCAGCATAACGATCCATTAAGGTATTCTTGGCTGTCTTCAACCACGTTACGGCTTGTAAATTTGAATAGTACAATGCAAAGGCATTTTTGTTAATTCCGCGTTTAACAAACCATTGCGGCGAAATAATAAAGACAACCTTTTTTCCCTTCAACTGGTTATTGATTCCTTGCATTCCCCAAAATTGTGATAAGGATTGCGAACCCGCAGCTCCCAAAAGGAATGGCCGGTAGTTCCGATCATACTTTTGAGCCAAAACTGACGGGTGCATTGGATCCATCCGTGATAATTCTGATGAACCCATAAATGGAACATAACCTTCTTCAAGCGCCTTTTGCTTAACAACCGTTCCCTTAAAAATATTAGTTGATTGGGAAACAGCTGCCTCACGAATCGTTTTCGAATTAAAGCTTCGGAAATTAAAAGGTGAAACTAAAATCGCAATTAAGATGACCGCTGCACAAACAACTGGTCCAAAAATCTCAAACAGTTTCTTCTTTAATTTCATTATTTCATGCTTTCAACTTTCGCAATAATTTTGTTTGGTGTGTCCCATTCAGAACGATCAAATTCTGAAACTGGAACATCAACTCCAAGTTGGTTTTGGAATTCAAGTAACAATTGAACTGTTCCCATTGAATCTAAAAGTCCTGTTTCAAAAATGTTAACGTCTAAATCTTTCTTAACTTCATCGCTACCTGTAATATCAGCTAAAATATCTAAAATTTGATCTTTCATTGTTAAAACCTCACTTTTTAATTATTGATTAGTGTACAAAAAATATTGTATTTAGGAATCCTGAGAAAATCAAGAGACTGAAGCACATCACGTTAAACGTTAAGAAAACCGCAAATGCTTCGGTAAACTTGTTGTGTGGGATCATCTCCCGGTGTTTCTTCTTGAACCGTTGCCATGCATCACAGACGATCATTGCAATTGCTTGGAATAACCCATATGCAATGTAGTACCATGTTTCACCATGCCAGAAGCCCATGATCAAGAATAATGTTAAGTAACCGATATTTGCCATTGCGATCCGGCTCTTTAACCATTTCTTCTTCATCATAAAGAAAACTAACCGCATGTAGATGTAGTCACGGAACCAGAATGAAAGCGTCATGTGCCATCTATTCCAGAAATCCTTTACGTTGTGTGAAATCCATGGTTTGTTGAAGTTCATTGGGGTTTCGATTCCCATTACGTAACTGGTTGCAACGGCAAACAAACTGTATCCAGCAAAGTCGAAGAACAAGTCCATCGCATAAACGTAACCATGTAAGAATACCCACACTGACCAACCGCCGTGCGCAATTGCCAATGCATCAACTTTTGGCATCAAGTATTGGCCAAAGAAGTATGCAATTACAAACTTGTACAAGAACCCAAGGAAAAGATAGTGGACTGCCTTTTCAAGCATCTTGACGTACTTTTCTCGGTCAGGAACATTGTTATAATCCTTTTCAAACCGACGATAACGATCGATCGGGCCAGATGAAATTGTTGGGAAGAAAATGATAAATTGCAATGTCGTCCACGGATGAAATTCTTTGATCATTCCATCCCGGATTTCCATGATCATCCCAACGACCCGGAACGTTAAGTAACTGATTCCAAGGAACCCAATAATCGATTCTTTGCCAAAGTCAAACAATGGCGTTAATTTAACGATCACTAGCGGAACGATTGCGAGAATCACCGCTAAACAGAAGACCCATGATTTATTATGCTTTTGCCGATAATTGAAATACCATCCGATCAAAAGCAGTTCAAAAATCACGTAACCGATCAGCGCGATTCCTTGATGCCACTTAACTCCACCAAACGTCAAAACTAAGAACGCAATTGAAATCAATGTTTCATAAGTTCTGAAACGCCGGCCATACAATAATCCAATCATAATTGGAAGCAATCCAATTACTAAGAGAATGAAATATTCAGGATTTTGATACGGTTGAATATTGATCATTCGTTATTAACCTCTTTCATTAATGATTTGCGGTCAATTTTTCCATTCGGAGTTAATGGTAATGAATCAACGTAAACAAAACGTTGTGGCATCATATAAGCCATCATAATTTCCTGAAGTTCTTTCTTAATTGCCTGAGTCAACTTAAACTCATCTTCGTAATCATTGTCTTCAGGAACAATGTAAGCAATTAATTGACTGACTTTGTGGTTTTTATCATATTTTGGAACGGTTGTTGCTTGCGAAATCAAGCTAACTTGACCTAAATGGTGATCAACATCTTCCAATTCGATTCGGAAACCGTGAACCTTAACTTGGAAGTCCATCCGTCCTTTATAAAGCAGCTGGCCATTTTCATCAAATTGACCTAAATCACCTGTCCGGTATGCCGGGGTTCCTTCAATTTCCAAGAACGCCTTAGCTGTCTTTTCAGGGTTATTGATATAGCCCTTTGAAACGCTCGGACCAGCAATTACGATTTCACCTTCATCGTGATCGCCAACTTGGTGAACATCATCATCAACTAAAATGATTCGGGTGTCCGCTTTCGGGGTCCCGATTGGAAGCCGCTTATAATTTGCCAAGACTTCATCCGTAATCTCCACTTGAGTAACTGCAACGGTCGTTTCAGTTGGACCATACGTATTGAAGATTCGGGCATGCGGGAACCGTTTCTTTAAGTTGGCTGCCGTAGTGTGAGTTAACTCTTCTCCACAGAATAAGAAATGAGTTAATTCAGGCATATGCTTTTCATCAAATGTTGGTTGAAGCAAGCAAATATCCATAAATGATGGGGTTGAAACCCATTCATTGATGTGAAGTTTCGGTAAAACTTCAAACAATTCCTTAAAGTTATCGGTTGTCTTCTTTGGCAAAACTGCAAGTTTGCCACCCGCTGTCAACGTTGGATATAAGTCCATAACTGAAAGGTCAAACGAGTATGGTGCTTGTGAAAGGCAGATTCCATCGGCTTTGATTCCAAAGTCATCGGAATGCATCCAGTTAACATAACTCTTCAAATTATCGTGGCTAATTTGAACGCCCTTAGGTTTCCCTGTTGTTCCAGACGTAAAGATGATATAGAACGTATCATCCCCATCAACAAACGATGTTGAATTAATTTCATCTGAAAATTCACCGTGAGTATAAATATCATTTAACTCTGCCTTGGTGATTGATTTAACCGCCGGCATATCAGCTGGTAAATCTTCAACTTGAATATACAATGCCGGTTTCCCAATCTCATTGATTGATTCCAACCGTGATAACGATGAATTAACATCGACTGGAACATATGAATGACCTGATTTAACAACTCCTAAAAAAGCTGCGATCATTTCAAAAGTTTGTCCCCCAAATACTACAATCGGTGCTTTTGCTGGCAAATCCATTTTTAAAATATAGTCTGCAAGTGCATCCGAATACTTCTTCAGATCACCATAGGTATTTTCGGTCCCAAGGTAATCGTAAGCAGACTTATCCGGATGGCTAACTGCAAACTGGTCAATTTGAGCAATCAAATTTGCTTCCATCTCAACATCTCTCCTGTTTAAAATTCGTTATAAATAAAGTGTGGCTGTGTAAGTCCACTGTAACTAAACATGTATACTAGAGCAAACAAAACGACAAAGTAAAAGACAGTCCGTGCAATGAAACGGACCCAATCTTTTTGCCAGAATGCACGCAACTTCTCTTTCATCGCAATCCTCCTTGCTTCAACATTGCCACGATTATATCCTAAATGATTTAAAAAATAAAGATATATCAATCAGGATAAATCAATTTTAATATTCCATTAAACTTAACATATCATAACCTTTAATTTTATCGCGGCCATGAAGATCCTTTAACTCAATAATGAATGCACACCCAACAACGATTCCGCCTAATTGTTCAACCAAGTCGATTGTTGCACTGATCGTTCCGCCAGTTGCCAAAAGATCATCGGTAACTAAAACCTTTTGCCCCGGCTTGATTGCATCCTTGTGCATGTAAAGAGCTGATTTTCCATATTCAAGTGAATATTCAGCCTTAACGGTTTCCCGCGGTAATTTACCTTTTTTCCGGGCAGGTGCAAAGCCGACCCCTAATTCGAATGCAACCGGGCAACCGACGATGAATCCCCGGGCTTCAGGTCCAACAATCATTTCAACTCCTTTATCGCGAGCAAACTGAACGATTTGATCAGTTGCTTGATGATAAGCTTCACCATCGGCCATCAATGGTGAAATGTCACGGAATAATACACCCTTTTCAGGGTAATCTGGGATACTTGCCACATAATCATGTAAATCTAATGTCATTATGTTTCTCCTTAAATCAAAATACTTATATTGTTAAATTCAATCGCTTTAGCAAATCCGCTGTTTTTGAATTTAAAAATAATTGTTGTGCCTGTATTTCGGCAACGCGTGCTTGATAACGCTTTGTCTTGGTCAATTCAATTCGTTGATTGGATGGTGTTCCGGTTAACAGACCATTCTTAATTTTAACAAATTTAGCCTCAGAAAACACCTGAATCATGAAAACAAGTGATTCTTTGTCAAAATTCAAATAATTTGCTAACTTTTCTAAATCTTTTCTTAAAT
The DNA here is from genome assembly GCF_030518115.1 of Ligilactobacillus sp. 110_WCHN. Lineage (NCBI taxonomy): Bacteria > Bacillati > Bacillota > Bacilli > Lactobacillales > Lactobacillaceae > Ligilactobacillus > Ligilactobacillus sp. 110_WCHN. The sequence continues at coordinate 39,557 of NZ_JAULLI010000009.1, read as the reverse complement.
CAACATCGTGATGCGTACTTGTAAAACGATATAGTTTTCCAAAATCCTGTCGACTTGGCAACGGCTTGGAAGCAATATTATGTTGCGTATAACATTTTAATACAATCTGCTTGACTTGCAACCGGTCAACTAAACTTTCAAACGCTGAAATCGATGGCGGACAGTCAACAATCACTAATGTGTTACCCACGATTGGCTCCTGATCAGTCAACGAAATCAATTTAATGTTTGAAGCTACCTGAGCTGCAACCCGCTTCAATAATTTCAAATTGAAAAAGCCGTATACAAATTCTGAATTAAATTTATTCGGCGAACTTGTAAAGCGGTGATCGATCACCTTTATCTTTGAGCTGATTTCATTTTCAGCTTCGGTCCTCAAATCACAAATTTGAATTTGTGGAGTCGTCCGGCCTTGCCACCGGTTCACTGTTAATTCACCGGCAATTTCAACTCTATTAAGGGAGGCAGCTTGCAGTTGGTGAACTTCAGCCGGGGAAGCGTTAAATTTTACCCCGGCTAAGCTGCCATGACCGCTTTGAAAGTTAATTCGAAAATGCTGTCCTTGATCCCCCATAACTTTTAACTGGGGATTTTGAATTCCGGTAATCTTAAACACCGGCCGCGGATTATCACATCCAAATGGAGCTAATAAATTCAATTCATTGATCAAATCAAGCGAAATTGAAGCTGCTGGAAGTTCTTCATTGATTTCAAGCACTGGGCACTCATTGCCGTTAAAATGTTGATTTTCTGCTTCTTGATCGGCAATCACTTGAAAACCAGCAAGGTTATCCGGCTTGATCGAAAGACCACACGCTTGTGCATGTCCGCCGAAACTTTCAAACAGTTTCCGGTGCGGATCAAATGCATCAAAAAGATTAAATCCCTCAACTGACCGGCCTGAGCCTTTATACAAATTGTCCTCAGTTAACGTTAAAACGATCGTCGGCCGCTTCGTTTCTTCCGTAATCCGACTTGCAACAATTCCGAGAACACCTTCATGCCAGTTCTGACCAGCAATTACATTTACTAAATGCGGTTGTTCAGTCTGACTTAAAATCTGCTCGGCTTCCTTGGTGATGGTTGCAACCAAATCTTGACGCTGCTGATTTAAATCATGGGTATGCTGTGCCAGTTGGGTAGCTTCATTCTCATTAAGCGTTGTCAGTAATTTTACCCCTTGCGCGGCATTTTCAAGTCTTCCAAGCGAATTGAGCCGGGGCGCAATGGTAAATCCGATCGTATCGCTATCAATTTCATCCGGCTTGGTTTTCGTAACTTCAAGCAATGCGCTTAACCCCGGACGCATTGTTGTTTTCAGTTCTTCAATTCCAAATGAAACCAAATCCCGGTTCTCATCCGTCAGCGACATTACATCCGCAACCGTCCCAATTGCAACCAGGTCAAGCTCTTCTTGCGGAATATCATCAAGAAGGGCACACGCAACCTTGAACGCAACCCCAACGCCGGCAAGACCTTTAAACGGGTAATTACCCTTCGGATGCATTGGATGCACGATTGCATATGCCGGCGGAAGTTTTTCCGGCAATTCATGGTGATCCGTGATGATGACATCAATGCCTTTATCCATCAAATATTGAACTTCATCATATCCAGAAACCCCATTATCAACGGTGATCAGCAACTGCATTCCCTGTTTTTCAAGATTCTGATATTCTGCTAAGTTCGGCCCATATCCATCCTTAAACCGGTCGGGAACAAAATATTGAACATCCGCCCCCAACTGAAGCAGTGTTTCATACATTACAGCCGTACTGGTAATTCCGTCCGCATCATAGTCACCATAAATAAAAATTTTCTGATTTTCAATGATCGCCTGTTGGATCCGGTCAATTGCCTTTTCCATATCACAAAGCAAATACGGATCGTGAACATATTGTCCCTGCGGCTCTAAAAAATCTTTAATTTGATTTGCGTTTTCCATTCCGCGCTGAGCTAAAATTTTAATCAGCAGCGGCGAATGATGCAAGGTTTGAGCAAGCTCATTGATTTGCTGATCATCAAGCTTGGAAACCGCCATTTTCCAATCATAATTTGAAGTAATCAAATCTTATTCCTCTTTATTATCTGACTTTCCTGCAACCTGTTCCTGTAAATCTTTTACTTGACTGTTCAAGTTCTTGATTTGCTTCTTGTGCTTAAATGATGAGGATACTGAGAACAGCATCGCAATGATCACTCCAATTAAAATTGAAATGATGATTAAAATCACAAGGGGAATTTTAACCTTGGCCACAAAAAAGTTTACAGAAACACTTTGCATATTTGAGATTGAAAAAATTGCCACAACTAACAGTAAGACAATAACTCCAATCAAACTTAATTTCTTTTTCAATCTAACCTCTCCTAAATATTAACCGACTTACTTTTGATTAAAGATCCCCGCTGCCAAAAAATCGCCCAGCCGCGGAAACAGGGTATACCCAACATTTGCAATATTAAAGAAAAATGGAAGGTTAAGTTCCCGTTTCGCAGTTCCAATCGAATGAACGATCTTTTCAGCAACCAATTCTGGATTTAAAACAATGCCGTTGATTTTTTCCAAGTAATTGCCACTTTTATCAGCTTTATCGAAGAATTTCGTTCGAATTGGTCCGGGATTAACCGTCATTACGCTAATTCCAAGTGGCTTCAATTCGAGCCGTAAAGCATCTGAATACCCTAAAACTGCGGCCTTTGTTGCCGAGTAAACAGATGATTTCGGAGTTGCAATCTTCCCTGCCATTGAAGCAATGTTAATGATTGCCCCGCGTTTGCGAGCTGCCATCTGTAAAGCGGTAAATTTCGATAAGTAGATTGTTCCTAAAACATTGACCCGGAACATTTTTTCCGCAACTTGCATATCAAAATCAAGGGCATTTTGCATTAAGCCAAAGCCCGCATCGTTTACTAGAACATCAATTGGGCCGACTTCATTTTCAACCTGCTGAACGACCTTTTCAATTCGGTCTGGATCAGCCACATCCATCTGAACGGCATATGCCTTCTTACCACGAAATTCAGCACATGCTTTGGCAACTTCTTTTAATCGATCTAAGTTCCGAGCGCATGCAACCACGATGGCTCCCTTTTGAGCTAACTGGTAAGCGATTTGTTCACCCAGCCCCGATGAAGCTCCGGTCACCAAAACGACCCGGTCCTCTAAATTTTTTAAATCACGATATCCACCCATTATTTTTCCCTTCTTTCTGGAAAAGGAACATTATACGTATCAAAATCCCGGACAACCCGTGTATTCGGGAAAATCTCCCGGGCATCCGTCTGCAATTTCTTAACCATTGGTCCGACATACCGGGCTGAAATATGGGTCAATAATAGCTTCTTAACGTGATCCCGCTGAGCAGTCTGGGCTGCTTGAATACATGTTGAATGGTAATAATTGCGCGCAAGTTTTGCCTCGCCCTTTCCAAAAGTACTTTCATGAACAAGGACATCCGCATTGAGCGCCAGCTTATCAATTCCAGCCGTCTTCCGGGTATCACCTAAGATTGCAACTGTCCGGCCCTTCTTCGGTGCTCCAATAAAATCTTTGCCATTTAACTGCGTTCCATCATCAAGCGTAACAACTTGCCCCGCCTTGATTTGCCCGTAAATCGGTCCTGGTCGAACACCGACTTCCTGTAATTTTTCAACCATCAATTCGCCCGGATAATCTTTCTCTTCGACCCGATAACCGACACATTTGATTCGGTGGTCAAGGCCGGCATAAGAAACCTTAAACCGATCATTTTCAAAAAGGACGCCCTCTTCATCATCGAGTTCAACGTATTTAATTGGATATGCTAAATGAGTTTGCGAAATCCGCATTGAAGTTTCAACAAATTGTTTGATTCCCCGCGGTCCGTAAATCGTTAACGGAGTCGCTGCTTCTGCTCCTTGAAATGAGCGGCTGCTTAAGAATCCCGGAAGCCCGAAAATATGATCACCATGAAGATGGGTAATAAAAATTTTCGTTACTTTCCGGGGACGAATCGTCGTTCGCAAAATTTGGTGCTGGGTGCCTTCGCCGACATCAAAAAGCCAAACTTCATTAATTTCATCAAGCAATTTCAACGCAAGAGCCGTCACATTTCGAAATTTCGACGGTGATCCTGCACTGGTTCCTAAAAATTCAAGTTCCATGAAATCGACCCTATCTATTTTTTATTTCTCTCAAAAAATAATAGTCCACTATAATTAGTGAACTACTATACCATTGTTAATTTTACTATCATTCAATCTAAAATACAAAATGCATTTTAAAGTTAAATGAATGCCAAAACAACAAAATTCAAAATAAAGAGAATCGTGCAGATCACAAGCATTGGATGAATTTCGTTGAATTTCTTCTTGCAGATCTTAACTAACAAGTAGAAGATGAAACCGGCAGCGATTCCGTATGAAATGCTGTAACAAATCGCCATAAAGACGGATGCAAAGAATGCGGGGATCGCATCTTCAAGGTTTGACCAGTTAATATCTTTAAATGAACTCATCATCATGATTCCAACAATGATCAATGCTGGTGCCGTTGCTTGAGTTGGGATAATTGCAATTACCGGTGCTAATAAACTGCTTAAAGCAAACATTACGGCGGCGGTCAAACTTGTTAATCCGGTTCGGCCACCCGCGCCGATTCCAGATGCACTTTCAACAAAGGTCGTAACGTTTGATGTCCCACAAACCGCAGCAACAATTGAGCCGGCAGCATCTGAGAACAATGACCGGTCCATCTTTGATTTGAATCCTTTTCCGTTAAAAAATTCTTTTTCATCGGCTTGAGAGAAAATTCCTGATTTTTTCCCCGTTCCAATAAAGGTTCCAATCGTATCAAAAATATCAGTCAATGAGAACGCAAAGATCGTCATAATAGCTAACAATAGCCGGCCTGGATGGTCAAATAACGCCACCATTCCGTGCGGGCCAAACGCAGCCCCCATCGTTACCCCAAGTTCTTTAAATGATTCAGCTAATGACGGGGCATGGGCAAGGCTTAAATGGGTGACCCCAAATGGAATCCCAATTAACGTTGTTAAAATAATTCCAATCAAAATTCCACCGCGCACATTCTTGATCATCAAGAATGCCATGATCAATAACCCGATCAAAGCGACCAGTGCACCCGCTTGATTAAAATTGATCAATGCCGGAGTAATGCCGCTTCCCGAAACAATTGATTGAATTCCGTGTGAAAAGTGAGTCGTTGCTTGATTAAATGGATGATTGTTAACTGTTAAAATATCGCTTGAATCAGTGGTAAACTTAAGAAAACCTGCATTTTTAATTCCGATATAGGCAACAAACATTCCAATTCCACCACTAATGGCGTGTTGTAAAACTTCAGGAATTGATTTGATGATCATTTTCCGAATCTTGGTTAACGTGATCGTAACGTTGATCACCCCGCAAAGAAAGACCAATGCCAAGGCTTCCTGCCAACTAAATCCAAGTTGTAAAACAACGGTATACGTAAAGAACGTTGCCAATCCCAGCCCAGGAGCTTGAACATATGGAACATTGGCAAACAAGGCCATGATCAAGGTACTAACAACTGACGCAATAATTGTTGCTAAAAAGATTCCTTGAGTCGGCATCCCGGTCTTGCCAAGGATGTTCGGGGCAACAAAAAGAATATACGACATTGCAAAAAAGGTGGTTAACCCTGCAGTAATTTCGGTTGAGACGCTTGTATTATTTTCTTTCAATTTAAAAAAGCGTGTCATCAATCAATCCCTCTTTCAAAATAAATTACCTGCATTATAGCAGAAATTATTCGGAGTTAAAAGATAATCATCAATAAAAAATTATTTTTAATTTAATAATTCATCTTATGACGAACAAAGGAGTTTAAAATGAGAATTCAAACATTTCGCGAAGCAACCCAGGGATTTAATCCTCAATACCAGTGTTACTGGGAAAACGGAACTCATGTAGTCGCAATTTCCGATTTCGATTTTGATAAACAGACCAACGCTCTTTACCTTCTGCCCTATCATGATCATCCGCTTCAATTTAAAGCCTTAGAAGTGATTGCGAATGCCCTGAGTGCCGATGTTAAAATTCAGCTTAAAACAAAAAGCGGGAAAAAGTTCCCGCTCTTTGGCTTTCGGATCGTTGATCAATCCAAAATTCTATTTTCATAAATTTACTATGCATAAAATTCAAATACAAAGTCATCGATCCGGACAAGATCGCCATCTTTGGCTCCCCGTTCTCGCAGGGCATCATCAACGCCCATGCCCCGCAACTGCCGGGTAAACCGCAACAGACTTTCATCGTGATCCAAGTTCGTCATCTTAAAGAGCTTTTCAAGCTTATCACCTGAAAGAACCCAGGTTGCGTCCGGATCACGCGAAATTGTAAATGCAGGGGTATTCTCATCGTCATCAAACCGGTATTCAGATCGGTTAGCAGCCATTTCCTTTTCTGCTTTGGTTTCAAAGTGCGGCGTCTTATCAAGTAAGTCCGCTGTTGCCTGCATCAGATCTTGCAATCCTTCATGGGTAATTGATGAAATTGCCATTACTTGCGGTGCTTGAGCTAACGGAGCGTAGTCCTGTTCAATCCTGGCCTTAAACTTCGCTAAGTTTTCAGCTGCATCCGGCATATCCATTTTCGAACCAACGATAATTTGCGGCCGTTTTAACAGATCTGGATCATACTTCTTTAATTCATCATTGATCTTTAAAAAGTCTTCGTACGGATCCCGTTCTTCGACTCCTGACATATCGATCAGGTGCAAAATAACCCGTGTCCGTTCGACATGGCGCAAGAATTGAATTCCAAGGCCAATTCCTTGTGAAGCCCCTTCAATCAATCCTGGCAAGTCAGCCATTACAAAATCGCGGCCATCATCAAGTTGAACCATTCCCAGGTTCGGAACTAACGTTGTGAAATGGTATTCAGCAATTTTGGGTTTTGCACTTGTAACCGTTGAAAGAAGCGTTGACTTTCCAACCGATGGAAAGCCCACCAATCCAACATCGGCTAAAACCTTTAATTCCAAATTCAAATTCCGTTCTTCACCTGGTTCACCATTTTCGGCAATTTCAGGAGCCGGATTTTTCGGACTGGCAAAGTGGATATTGCCGCGGCCGCCACGACCACCGTGAGCAACAATCAATTCCTGATTGGCCTCCGTTAAATCGCCTAATACTTCGCCGGTATCGGCATCCGTAACCGTTGTTCCTTCAGGGACATCGATATACAAGTTTTCAGCTGCCCGGCCGTATTTTCCCTTGACCATCCCGTTTTGGCCAGCCTTCGCTTTGAAGATCCGGTGATAACGGAAATCCATCAAGGTCCGCAGTCCCTTATTGACCTTTAAAATAATACTTCCGCCGTGACCACCGTCGCCACCGGCCGGACCACCATTCGGAACATATTTTTCACGCCGAAAAGCGACCATTCCGTCGCCGCCTTTTCCAGCTTTAACTTGAATTTTAATTTGATCAACAAACATTGACATTGTCTTTTTGTTCCTCTTTCTACAATTTATTTAATCGATCCAGTCTCTCTAACTGGCATATTTTACTCGCTATAACTATATCAAGTTTTGATTAAAAATAAAAGCACGACCGGTTCGCCGTGCTTCATTGATTTTAATCGTTAATTTTATTTGTCCGTCTTGCAATTGCTGGAAGGATCAATCCTAACGCAATCAAAATGATTGGGGTAACAACGTTCATTGCAATTTGGAACCACCATGAACTTGTTCCGAATGCAGCCATGTTAGCTTTCGGAACCATTCCCATAATACATGCAAATGCAGTAAAGACAAACGTCCAAATTCCAAATGCGTAACCAACTGGTTTACTCTTCACGAAGACATAGTCTGACTTGTACTTGTCCATGTACTTAACAAGCATAATGTATGCTAAGAATACCCAGAGGTAACGCATCGGCATACAAATTGAATTCAAGTTCAAAAGCCAATTGTACAAGTTTGACATTCCCTTAATTCCAAGGGCTGGGACAATGATCAAAATTGAAACTAAAACTGTAACCATCTTGTAACCGTTAATAAAGACTCCGTGCTTGTTCTTCTTTAAAAGAACCTTTGGAATAAAGCGTTCATCGGCTTCATCCAACAACATCCGTAACGGCGCATCGATTGAGACTGCCAAAGCGGTTGCTGAACCTAATGTATTGGTAATTGCAAAGATCCACATAAAGAGATCACCAACATGGTAATACCGTCCAAGAATTTGGAATGCTTCATATGCCCCGTTTGACATCAAGTCATTTGGAATGTGGTGCGCGTTAATTACGATTCCCATTCCAATTGATCCTAAAATTGCTGATAAGGCAACGATGATTGCTAACACAAGCATGCCCTTTGGAAATTCGCGGGATGCGTTGTGCGTTTTATTAACGTATGGTGAAATTTTTTCACAACCACCGACCGCAAAAATCAACATTGAAAGGGTCGTTAAGTATTGGAAACTGAATTTTGGCACATAATCATGCAAGCTGCCCATATTAGGCGTTGCAACGTGCGTATGCAGAATAAACGGTGCACTGATTCCAAGAATAATGAACAGAAATGACATAATCAGCAACAAGATTCCCGCAATGTTCCCTAATTTCTTCAGCGCATTCAATCCTTTAGTTGCAAGCCATACAAATCCTAAGAAGAGAACTAAACTAAGCAATTGAACGACAATCGGCTTGGTATCATTAACAAAGGTCCCATTGCCGCGGAAAAGCCAGCTTAAACTGATCATAATAATTTGTGGTTTTTGAGCTAAATACGGAACGTGAACGACCCAGTAAGTCCAAGCAGCTAAGTAAGCCCACTTACTTCCGAGTAATTCGTTGATCCATGAACTGACCCCTGCTCCTGAATTCTGAAATGCTGATCCTAACTGCCCAACCATTAAGGTATACGGGATAAAGTAAAGGAACATAATCAAAATCCATGAGAAGACAACGGTTAGTCCTTGATTAGCAAAGTTATTGACGACATTTGTGAATCCCCAAACGACGGTAAATGCCAGTAAGGCAATGTTATACCAGCGCAGTTTTGAGGACTGACTTGTATTTTCCAATGAAATTCACTCCGTCCATTGATTAGTTATCAAAATTAACGGTTAAAATTGTAGCATACATTTTTAATTTTTTCTAATCAATCTTGTATCCTGCCGGCCTTCTTCAATCGAACCCGCACTTAAATGAATCGTTTGCGCAACCTTCTTCGAAATTCCCAATTTTTGAATTTCCTCAACCGATGCTTCAGCAATTTTCTTAATTGAGTGGAAATTCCGCAAAAGTTTGGTTCGCGTTTTCGGGCCCACGCCTGGAATTTGTTCAAGCCGGGATGACAGTGAATTCTTTGAGTGCAACTGCCGGTGATAAGTAATCGCAAACCGGTGCACTTCATCTTGAATTCGTTGCAACAAATAGAAACCCTGACTTTTCGGATCAAGTTCAAGTTTGATTCCGTTTTGGTTCATTAAATCCGCTGTTTTGTGATGATCATTTTTAACCATTCCGGCAACGGGAATGTCAATTCCCAATTGATTGTGCAAAACATCAACGGCAGCGTCAATTTGAATTTCCGCCCCATCCATTAAAATCAAGTCTGGAAGTTGGGCATGCTCCTTAAGCAATCGGCTGTACCGGCGATAAATGACCTCTCGGGTACTTGCCGCTTCATCCGCATGATTAACCGTCTTCAATTTATATTTACGATACTCATTTTTATTCGGCTGACCATCAATAAAACAAACCATTGCGGAAACCAGGTCCTGGCCTTGGATATGCGAATGGTCAAACGCTTCGATTCGGTGACCATGTGGCAACTTGAGTGCATCCATAATTTCGTTCATGGCGCCGGTTGTTTTCCGGTTATCAAGTTCAAGCAGCCGGAACTTTTCTTCAAGGACAAGGCGGGAATTCTTTTGAGCCATTTTCAATAAGTCGCGTTTCTGTCCCCGTTGCGGTGTCCGGACTGGAATTCCTAAAATATCACTTAAAATCTGATGATCGATATTTTGCGGAACAAGAACTTCATGCGGTTTAACAACGTTTTTCTGATTATAATATTGCAGAATAAATGAGGTAAACTCGGCTTCGGGTTCGTCAATACATGGGAAAAGCCGTTTGACCCGCTTCATTAACCGGGCTTGACGGATACAAAAGACCTGAATTGAAATCCAGCCTTTATCCATGTAGTACGCAAAAATATCGCGGGTCGTATAATCATTTGAAATAATTTTCTGCTTTTCAACGGTCATTGCAATATAGCGGATCTGATCGCGATATTCCGCCGCCCGTTCAAATTCCATTTTAGCCGAAGCCTCTTCCATCTTCCGTTTCAATTCATTTTTGATTGGGGCAACATTGCCGTTTAAAAACGACTTGATCTTCTCAATTTGAGCATCATATTTTTCCTTAGGAACTTCTTTGAAACATGCTCCTAAACACTGGCCCATATGATAATACAAACACGGTCGTTTTTGCGGGCCGTTACATCTTCGAAGCGGATATACCTTTTGAAGAAGCTGCAACGTTTCTTGAGCAGCGTAAACATTTGGATATGGTCCAAAATAATACCCGCCGTCTTTTTTGACCTTACTTACAAGCTTCAATTGCGGATCGCGTTCATTCGTAATCTTGATGTACGGATAGCCCGTTCCACGTTTTAATTTTGTATTGTAATACGGTTGATGCTTTTGAATCAACGTAATTTCCAACAAGAAAGCTTCCTTATCGGTTGACGTGATGATCGTTTCAAAATCCCGAATTTCCGCAACCAGTTGAGCCCGCTTTCCGACCTGCTTGCTTTTGAAATATGACCGCACCCGGTTCTTCAAATTTTTAGCTTTTCCAACGTAAATAATATGACCGTTAACATCTTTCATCAGGTAACACCCCGGTAAATCCGGAAGTAATTTTAATTTTCGTTCAATGTGTTCCGTTGCCATTTTGATGGTCCCCCTTTCTTAGAATTGAAAACTTAAATAAAAACTGGTACGCTAAAAGAAAAATAGCAGAAGGAAGTCGAATTATGAGTTTAAAGATCAACCGGCAAACAAATCTTGAAAAATTATTTGATGAATTTGCAATCGACCCGACTAACACATCAAATAATAAACCAAAGGATCCCGAAAAGGACTCCTCAAAGAAAAACGATTCCCAAAAGAAAGAAAAATAATATTTAAATGAGGCTGCGATTCAATCACAGCCTCATTTTTCCTTCTCGCATTTCACTAATTTTCGCTCTTAAATCCATTTGGATAACGTTTATTCAACGTTTCAATGTTTTCCTTCGCAACTTCATCAAACGGAATTCCTGCCCATTCAGCGATTTGAGACAAGTACCAAAGAACATCTCCCATTTCATGAGTTAATTGCTTTTTATCTAATTTTTGGCCTTTAAACGTATATGCCTTTACAAGGTCGATTACTTGGCCGCTTTCACCTGCTAACCCTAACGCACAGTTAGTTAAAACCTGTTCTGTTCCGTAAAGGGTCCGGTTTGCTGCTTCTTGATACTCATTAAATTCCATTTGATTTTCCTTCCTTACATTGTATGCTTTTCGATCCAATCCCAAACCTCTTCTTTACCGTAGCGGGTTTGAGATGAGAATAATTGTAATTGATCATCGCCGCTTAAATGCAATCCTTTACGAATTTGGCTTTCGGCTTTATTCCATTTACTTTTCGGAACTTTATCGATTTTTGTTCCAACAACTAATAACGGCAATTCGTAATAATGGATAAAGTTGATCATCTGTTGATCAAGCTTCGTTGGCGCATGCCGCGCATCAACAAGTGAAACAACCCCACATGTTTCTTCGCGTTGAGCAAAGTAGGTTTCAATCATTTCAGCCCACTTTTCACGGTTCTTTTGTGAAACCTTGGCGTATCCGTATCCCGGAACATCAACAAAATACATTGCATCTTCGATCCGGTAGAAATTCAACGTTTGTGTTTTCCCAGGCTGGCTTGACGTATGGGCGAGCTTCTTCCGATTGATCAACGTATTGATCAACGATGATTTGCCGACATTTGACCGGCCGGTTAACGTGATTTCCGGTAATCCATCTTTTGGATATTGATCTGGGCGAACTGCACTGATCGTGAGTTCAACGTTATGCACATCCATGTGTTAATTCCTTTCTTCTGATAATATCTGTTTTCCATTCTAGCATAGGAATTTAATCAATGGTAAAAAAATAGCACTTCAGTTCACACTGATGTGCCGCAAAAAGATTGAGGGCCATGGTCCCATCGATCTTTTTATTCTTCAATTTTAAAAAATTAGTTGTTCTTTACTTTAACAACTTCGCGATCACCATAGTAACCACAACTTGGGCATACACGGTGTGAACGACGTAATTCACCACAATTTGGGCATGCGCTCATACCAGGTACTGACAATTTGTAGTTTGTCCGACGTAATCTCTTACGTGTCTTTGATGTTTTACGTGCTGGTACTGCCATTGAGAGCCACCTCCTTCAAAATAATCGACAAGAACAATTATACTTGCAAATCTTAAATTTGACAACTACTCATCCGAATTCTTCTGATCGTCGTTTTTGAAAAAATCTTTTAATTTTGCCATCCGCGGATCAATTTGATCTTTTCGGTGAGCGTTATTTTTCAACTGATCTTCAGTCAAAACACCCCAGCTCTTCCCTTGCGGCATCTCGCTGAATTCTGCATGTTGTTCTTTTTCACTCAGAACTTGCATTGGAATTTGAACAAGAATATTGTCAATAATCACATCTTCAAGTGCTAACACATCATTTTCAAGCACAATTACCACGTCTAAGTCATCAAATTGCGATAGATCATTTTGATGATGGCTGACATAGTATTCTGAAAAGTCAAAGTCGAGTGGAATTGTTACCGGTTCAAACGTCCGAGTTGATGGAACCTGAATTTTAGTTTTCACATTAAAACTTCCTAAAATTCCCCGTTGATCAACCGTAAAGACGCCTTCAACTTGGACCGGAGTAGCCGAAATCAAATCATTCCGCCGCTCCTTTAATGCTGCTTCCAGATCAAGGGTTGTATCAAACTCAATGGGCGTTTCCTTTGCCTGACGCAATTCGTTTAATGACCACTTCATTTTCTTGCCTCCTAATGCAACACGTCGATTATACTTGGAATCCAAATCACTGTCAAGCTGATTTACTTGACAGTCATAATCGGAGCATGTTTTAAATCCTGTTCATTCCCGCACACTGCCTGGTAAACCTTTCCGGCGCGGTAATCAATTCTTAAAATTCCCTTTTTCTCATCTTGAGAAACGTTTGTAATAATCGGATAATCGCAACTCTTTTTGGCAGCATGTAAAACTGCCTGTCCCTTCTTGGAAAACCCTAGTACCCGCAAATATGGCTGGGCTTCAAATGAAGCAACATCGTCCCAGGTAATGTGCAACAGCGTCATCGTTGCCAGCCGGCTTAACCTGGTGTATGTGAACCGTTTATTTTTAACCGCTTTGATCCATGAATCAAAGTCCCCAGCAAATTCACTTCGCTGAGCCATCGCAATCATCCGATATTGAATTCCTTCAGCCATTCCGTAAATTTTTTCCAATTCTTGCGGTAAATGGGTCAATAATTCCATCTTAAGATGGATCCAAAAATCATCCCATGATACTAATGGTTGTTTTTTTAAATCTTGAGCGGTTTGGTGCGGCACAAATTTTTCAAAATCCTGATTTTGATGATGCAAGGCTTCGCGAATCGCCGATGCACTTGCAATCGTTCCCGCATCGTTCAACTCAATATCATGGTAATTGGCATTTTTCCGCTGAATCGGATGAAGGCTAATACCAGCCTTCAGCTTTAAATTGGCCTTCGCATATGCCAATCCCAGCAGGTCATTCGGCTGATCGACTTGATGACCAACCTTTTCGGTAATTACCTGTTGATAAGTCTTCGCAAACGACTCATGGTACTTGTTAAAGTTTCCGGTAATTTCCATTGCTTTTTGGGCATCATGCATAAAGTCAAACGTGGCATGCTCCGCACCGAAAAACAAGTCCGTCACGCCCATCTGAGCAAGCGTCCACACCCCATAATATGCAAACCGGTCTGCAGGTTGAACGGCCGCCATTAACGGCAGTTCCATTACTAAATCTGCGCCATTCGCCAAACATTCAGCCGCCCGGTGCCACTTATCAATGATTGCCGGTTCCCCGCGCTGTAAAAAATTTCCGCTCATTGCAATTACTAACGGGGCATCCGGAAATTGCTTTTTAACCTGCTGGATCTGATAAAGGTGACCGTTATGAAACGGGTTATACTCAGTAATTATTCCTATGATTTGTTGCATTGACTACTTGATCCATGCTGAAATATCAACGTCATCGGCATCTGCCCATAACTTTTCAAGGTTATAGAATTTCCGGGTTTCAGCTTTAAATACGTGGGCAACAACATCGCCAAGGTCGATCAAAACCCAGTTCGCACCGCTCTTTCCTTCAACATCAAGCACATCATAGCCTTTTTCTTCGGCTTGTTCTTCAATATTTTCGGCGATCGCCTTTACTTGCCGGTCTGAGTCAGCTTGCATGATTACAAAATAATCCGCTAATAAACTGATATTTTGAACATCTAATGCAATAATATCTTCTGCCCGCTTATTGTCGGCCGCTTCAACAACTGTTTTTAATAATTCTTTACTTTCGTTCATTTAAATTCCACCTCTTCATCAATTTTCAGCGTTCCACTGGTTATACGTTAAAATTGCAGCCGGGTAAATCTTTTGATTATTCTCTAACAAATACTGCAACGTATGCTGGGTTTCATAACGTACCCCATCATCCAAATCAGCAAACGCTACTTCGCGTGCATAATTTGCTCCTGGAAAATCACGCCCGGGTTCAACGTAATCGGCAACGTAAACGATCTTGTCAAGCGTTGTCATTTGAACTGCACCAATCGTATGGCGCCGCACCGCATTTAAAATCTCTTCATCCGTAATTTTTAATTCATCCTGAATGATTTCAGCACCAACTTCACCGTGCCAAATGAAATTACCCCAGTTTAATAAATCTGGGTCCATCTTTTTGGCAATGATCACCCGTTTGAATTCTTCCGCTGAGCGTTCCTTGGCATAATCATGAATCAGCCCGGCAACCGCCGCCTTTTCAACGTCTTCATGGTTTAGTTTTGCAAGCTGGATTGCCGTTTGTTCGACCCGTAAACAATGTTCAAATCGCGATTGCTTATTTAACGAGTCTTTTAGTTTCTTAACTAATTCGGAACGCGAACCAGGATAATAATGTTTTTGATACTCAATTTCAGTCACGATATAGGTTCTCCTCGTTAATGTACTGTTCAACTGCATCCGGGACAAGATATTTGATCGAACATCCGTTTTTGACCTTTTGCCGAATCAACGTTGAACTGATCTCTGTTTCCGGAACATCGACCCACAGAATTGGATATTGACTGCGTTTATGAAATCCTGGACGGCCAACGCCGACAAACTGAACAAGCTTGACTAACTCGTCAATTTCCCGCCATTTCGGTAAATATTCTACCATATCGCCGCCAATTATAAAGTAATATTGATTTTCAGGATGTTGCTTGGTCAATGCTTTCATCGTATCAATGCTATAACTGACCCCACCGCGCTTGATCTCATAATCTTCAATTCCAAATTTGGGATTATCATCAACACATAAATGCAACATCTTAAGCCGATGGCGGGCATCAATTGCATCTTTATGATCAACATGCGGCGGAATGTTATCCGGCATAAATAACACCTGATCAAGCCCCAGCTGACTTTGAACCTGATCAGCAATCATCAAATGACCAAAATGCGGTGGATTAAACGTTCCGCCCAAAATGCCAACTCTTTTTTGCGGAGTATCAAATTCAACCTTGCTAAAAACTTGAACTTCAGGCGTGATCACCCGTTGTTTCTCCATTCCAAAGCATCCTTTCTAAATCCGCGCAACTTCTTCGGAATAGTGACGGTGCTCCGGTTTTTGAGCGCGTTTAAATAAAACAAGGGTATGCCCAATGACTTGAACTACTTGAATATCAGAATTTTGTTCAATGTATTCCTGAACTTCATCAGTTTCTAACAATGAATTATTTAAAATGTTAACTTTGATCAATTCACGCTTTTCGAGGGCATTTTTAACCTGTTTAAGCCATTCTTTATCAATTCCGTCCTTTCCGATTTGGAAAAGCGGCCGCATTGAATGGGCTTGACTTCTTAAATACCGTTTTTGTTTTCCACGTAATTTCATTTTTTCACCTCTAAATCATTGCTTTGCGAATCGTGACGCCAACTCCATCTGGGGCCCAGCCGGCAATAATACTGTTCTTCGGCACCGTAACCCAACCAAGGCCAGCAAAAACAAGGTCGCTTTTTTCCGTTGTCTTAAATTCATACCGAACAAGTTTCGGGAAAGTCGTTTCCAACTCTTTCTTAGTTGGCGGTTGCAATATCTCACCAGCATGGTTGACATAAAACTGATCAGCGTTGGTCAATTTTGTCCGGTGCACCTTTAAATTATTATCAAGGTAAATTGCAATTCCATTTCGTTCTTTAGGTCCTTTTATAAAATCAAACCGTGCTAAAGCACTCAAAAAGAGGGTTTGCCCTGCTTGCAACTGGTATGTCTTCGGCTTGATTTCCTTTTGCGGCGTCGCAAGCCTTAATTCCTTTGGTGAAAGGTAGTGTGCCATTTGATTCCGGTGAATAATCCCTGGGGTATCAATTAAGAAATGCCCATCATCCAATGGAATTTCAATTCGATCCAAGGTTGTTCCGGGAAACTTCGACGTGGTGATCAATTCCTGAACTCCCGTTAACTGGCTGATGATTCGATTGATCAACGTTGACTTTCCAACATTCGTAACCCCAACCATATAAACATCGCGGCCTTCACGGTATTTTTCAATTGCAGCCAATAATTCGTTAACTTGACCACCCTTCTTGGCACTCGTCAAGAAAACATCGATTGGACGCAATCCTGCCTTGTTAGCTGATTGCCGCATCCAATCCTTGATCTTTGAGCGCTTTAATGACCGCGGAAGCAGGTCTTCCTTATTTCCAACCAGTAAGATTGGGTTATTGCCGACAAACCGTTGCAATCCTGGAATCAATGAACCGGTAAAATCAAAGATATCGATCACGTTAACGATCAATGCTTCCTTATCGCTTAATTGATTCAAGAAACGCAAAAAGTCATCATCACTATAATCAACATCCGCGATTTCATTATAGTGTCTCAGCCGGAAACAACGTTGGCAATATACCTCATCTTTTTGTTTGTTTAACGCAGATTGCGGTGTATATCCAGCCTTATCCGGATCAGTCGTTTGAATCACCGCACCGCATCCAATGCATCTTAATTCATCAGTCATCGAGATGGTTCCTCCATTGAATTTCAAAATTTTCTTTTTTTGCTAATTGAGTTTGAATTTTGCGTTCCATTAACCGGTTGATCCGGGTATTCCAAGCATCCGTCTGCATTAACGGCTTAACTAAAATACTGCGAATGTTCATCCGGTTGGCTGCGAGGACATCCGTCAGCATTTGATCGCCAACCATTACCACTTCATCTGGTTGAAGCTGATATTCCTTCAAAGCCTTTTTGATTCCCGTTTTAAACGGCTTTAATGCCCGGGCAACAAACGGTAAATCAAAGCGCTGAACCGCTTTTTCCACCCGTTCATGGTTATTATTTGAAACCACGATCACCGGGATTTGATTTGTTTTCATTTGATTTAACCATTGTCGGAGTTCTTGGGTTCCGCTCGGATTATTCCAGGCAATCAACGTATTATCCAAATCCGTTAAAATCGCCTTAATGCCATTTGCTTTAAGTTCATCTGGCGTAAGATTATAAATCGATTCGATCATCCATGTAGGTTTAAATTGATTTAACATTCAACTGCTCCTATTTTTAATAATTCGATATTAAAAATTATAAAATAACAAAGAGGCTGCGACAAGCGTCACAGCCTCTATCATTTAAAGATCAATTATTTTGCTAAAGCTTTCTTAGCTTCGTCAACAAGTGCCTTGAATGCATCTGCATCGCTAACGGCTAAGTCAGCAAGCATCTTGCGGTTAACTTCGATTTCAGCTAACTTCAAACCGTGCATTAACTTGCTGTAGCTGATTCCGTTCATCCGGGCTGCAGCATTGATCCGTGCGATCCATAATTTACGGAAGTTTGATTTTGTCTTCCGACGATCACGGAATGCATATTGGTATGACTTCATTACTTGTTGCTTAGCAACTTTAAATTGAATGTGCTTTGAACCGCGGTAACCCTTGGCTAATTTGATCATTTTTTTACGACGTTGGCGTGTAACTGTTCCACCTTTAACACGTGGCATGAAAATTCCTCCTCTAAGTTAGAACCGATTTGGTCCTGTCAAAAATTTAATTCGTAATAATTATTTCATTTGTGAAAGCATTTGCTTGATTCGCTTCATATCTGATGAAGATACCATGCCTGCTTTCCGTAATTGACGACGTTGCTTGATCGTCTTACCGTGGAAACGGTGTGATGTATATGCGTGATGACGCTTTAAACCGCCCTTTCCTGTACGCTTAAAACGTTTTGCTGATGCGCGGTGTGTTTTCATTTTTGGCATAATCAAAATCCTCCTATTAATCTACTCACCTATTTTTCAGTTTTAGGTGCAAGCATTAAAAACATGCTTCTTCCATCCATCTTTGCCTTTGATTCAACGGATGCAACATCCTTTGTTTCTTCAGCAAAGCGACTCAGAACTTCACGTCCGATGTCTTTATGTGTAATGGCACGTCCTCTGAAGCGAATTGAAACCTTAACTTTGTCTCCCTTCGCAAGGAACTTCCGTGCGTTCTTCATCTTAGTATTAAAGTCATTCGTGTCAATCGTTGGACTTAACCGAACTTCCTTAACATTAACGGTCTTTTGTTTCTTCCGGGCTTCGCGTTGCTTCTTTTGTAATTCAAAACGGTATTTCCCGTAATCCATTACCTTTGCAACCGGCGGCTTTGCCTTCGGAGCAACTAAAACCAAGTCAAGATTTTCCTGTTCAGCGATTTGTAAAGCTTCGCGCTTTGATTTAACTCCAAGCTGATCACCATTACTGCTGATCAAACGAACTTCACGAGCACGAATGCCGTCATTAACCATCTTGTCTACTGCTATGATACTTCACCTCCAAATAAATTCAGAGAGAAAATGCAGATAAAAAAACCTCCGTTTGAATACTTCAAACAGAGGTCATTAAAGCCGCTTTTAACGGAATTAATTTCTTAATTTCTGCCCGGAGACTTTCTTGTCTGCTAGGCGAGAAGCTTTTGCCTCTGCTTTTTTCTCAACTTTAAGTAGTTTACCAGTTTAAAACTACCCTGTCAAGCTTAAATTAATCTTCGCGACTGTATGTTTCAATATCATGATTGATCATTGTTACAAATTCATCAAACGCCATGGTTGTTTGTTCGTCTTCACCGTATTTCCGAACCGTAACCGTGCCGTTTGCCTTTTCATTATCACCAACAACCAATGTGTATGGAATCTTGTTGACTTGGGCTTGACGAATCTTGTAGCCCATCTTTTCGTTTCGGTCATCCATCTTAATCCGAATGTTGTGGGCAACTAACTTGCTAGCCAATTCCTTCGCATAGTCAAGGTGAAGGTCGTTCTTAACCGGAATAATTGCAACTTGTTCCGGAGCAAGCCATGTTGGGAATGCTCCCTTGTAAATTTCAGTTAAGTAGGCAGTGAACCGTTCCATTGTTCCGACAACTCCACGGTGGATCATGATCGGCCGGTGTTCTTCACCGTCAGTTCCCGTGTACTTCAGGTCAAAGCGTTCTGGAAGTAAGAAGTCAAGTTGGATCGTTGACATTGTTTCTTCCGTTCCAAGGGCCGTCTTCGTTTGAATATCCAATTTAGGACCATAGAATGCAGCTTCGCCTTCTGCTTCATAGTATTCCAAACCAAGGTCATCCATGGCACCCTTCAACATCTTTTGTGACTTTTCCCACATTTCATCGTCATCGAAGTACTTTTCAGTGTTCTTCGGATCACGGTAACTCAACCGGAATGAGTAATCTGTAATGTTAAAGTCTTTGTAAACATCCATGATCAACCGCAAAATCTTTGCAAATTCATCTTGAATTTGATCCAATGCAACGAATGTGTGTCCATCGTTTAATTCCATTTCACGAACCCGTTGTAAACCTGAAAGAGCTCCTGATTTTTCATAACGGTGCATCATTCCGATTTCAGCGATCCGCAATGGTAATTCACGGTATGAACGCTTGTGGTGCTTGTAAATTTGAATATGTGACGGGCAGTTCATTGGCCGTAATTCAAGGAATTCGCCATCGCCCATGTCCATTGGTGGGAACATGTCATCATGATAGTGATCCCAGTGACCTGATTGCTTGTAAGCATTCAAGTTCATCAAAACTGGAGTATAAACGTGTTGGTATCCATCGGCAACTTCCTTGTCAATGATGTACCGTTCGATCGTCCGCCGAATCGTAGCACCCTTTGGCATCCAGTATGGTAAGCCGGCACCGACTTTAGGATCAACAAAGAATAAGTCTAACTTGTTTCCGATTACCCGGTGATCCCGTTCTTGAGCTTCTTTCCGCCGTTCCAATTCAGCATCCAAATCTTTTTGCTTGTAAAAGGCTGTTCCGTATACCCGTTGAAGCATTGGGTTGCTTGAAGCGCCTTTCCAGTATGCTCCGGCAACTGATAAGATTTGGAAGACCTTAACTGCTCCGGTTGCTGGTAATTGAACGCCACCTAAGTACTTGAAATCGCCTTGTTGATACATTTCAACTTGACCGTCAACGTCATTTTCATTGATCAAGGCTGTTTGATATTCATCGCCTTCAGCCATTGATAATGCTTCATCAACTGGAACCATAATCTTTTCAATTGCAATGTTTTGCTTGATCAACTTGTTCATTTCAGCAGTGATCTTGTCGAATTCATCTTCTGAAATTTGGCCGTCAGCATTATCTGTATCTAAACAGAAACCATGTTCAGTTGCTGAACTTTCACCGAACTTCATCTTTGGATACATGTTATGTAATGCGTGTTTCAAAATTTGAGCAACGGTATTCCAAAGAACAACCAATCCATCTTCGCTGTCTTTCGTAATGATTTCAATTGAACCGTCTTGTTCAAGAGCATCGTGATAACCAACCAACTTGCCGTCAAATTTACCGGCAACGGCCTTTTTAGCCAAGCTGATGCTGATTGACTTGGCAATTTCTTCAACCGTTACGCCCTTTTCAAATTGTTTAACCGTTCCGTCTGGGAACTGAATGTTGACTTCTGCCATTTTTCTTCCTCCTTCAAAGTCGGACAAACAAAAAAACGCCCCAATACTGACTTTTCAGTATTGGGACGTTCGTTAACGTGGTTCCACCCAGTTTTAGGTATTAAAAATACCCCTCATTTTGCTTTAACGCGCAACACGCTCACGATTAAGTGAGAAAACTGAAAGTGGTAAGCTCGTTAGTTAGGAGACTTTCAGTCACGATCTCCTTCCCTGAAGTTAACGATCCGTTTGTCTTTCTTGACTACATTGAACCATAAATCTTTTCATTTGGCAATAGTTATTCTGGATTTCTTCGGTTTGGACCGACCATTTGATATTCAGTTGCCAAAAACTTAATGCGTTCCATGATCCGCATTGCCTTCAACGGTTCGCTGTCCCCGCGATTGTTGTACGTTAAATATTGTTCTTGTAAGTCTTTCATCGAAAGATTAGAACTAAATAACGTCGGCAATTCGTTTTGCATTCGATATTCTAAAATGATTCCCAAAACGTCGTCCCGCATCCAGCTTGTCAGCCGGGTTGCTCCAATATCATCAAGCATCAAAACCGGAACCTGTTTAATCTGATTCAAAATCTGATTTGGATTTCCATTTTGGATTGCGCCCGTCATCTCGACACTAAATGACGGGAAATGAATCATCATTGATTGAATTCCATTTTCAGCTAACTTATTCGCAATTGCAGCTAATAAATAGGTTTTCCCAACCCCTAGACTGCCAGATAAATAAAGGCCTTTTGGAAAATTACCATTTTTTTGATAATCAATGCACTCGTCAATGAACGTTAATGCTGCCCGCAACGGTTCCTCACGGCCGCTAATATCATAATCTTCAATCCGGGCATTTCGTAACCCCTTTGGCAGGTTGATCATTCCAACCATTTTTTGCCGTTGTTGCGCCTGTTGCTGTTCAACCATTTTGGCCGTTGGATGATACACAACTTCGATATGGTGGTCGCTGACAATCAGTTGCGGCTCATATCCTGGAGCAAAGGTCTGTTTACCTGCAGCAAGTTCTTTGCGTAAATTTACAAATTCATACAATTTGCTGAAACCCGTAATGATGTCCTGCTTTGATAACCGTTCCTGATTATCTTTCAGAAACTGAGCAACCGCTGGATCCTTAACGACATCATCAAACAGCTTAAGGTATTGTTCCCGCATCTTCGGGTCGCGAAAGCGGCGTTTTAATCCATCACTGATATTATCCATTAACGTTCATCTCCTTTCGGGGTCTTCTGATTGATCCGTTGCATTAACCGGGAAATGTCCTGATTAACATTTGCAGATTGACCTTTAGTTTGATTTTGATTTTTAATCGTTGATTGATTCTTTTTCTTTTGCGCCCATGCCGGCAATTTTTCTGCATACTGAGAGCGGCGCGCATACCGGGAAGCTTGCTGTGGTTGCTGCCGTTTCTTTTGCCATTCACGCACATAAGCGATTGCCTTTTCCGGCGTATTCACCTTATTTTTCAACCAATTATTCGCTGTGCGTTCAAAATATTTCTGATTTAACGAATCCATATTTTCATTAACCAGCATATAATGGGTCAACACGTTAATGACCGCGGGGGCAAGCCGTTGCGCTTCAACTGCTCGTTGAATCGTGATCTGTTCTTCATGCGTTACCGTTTGCCCCTGCTCGTCCTTCAACGCCGTTAAAAACTCCATCGGGGCATACTGTTCACAAGCCGCAATCAGGTCTTGATCAGCAGTCCTTACCGGCTGACTTGGTTGTTGAATTTCCACATTCGAATCAGAATCATCACTTTTACCCGGCTTCATTGTAAATTCATACTGCTGGCTTGCCAATGCGCGGAATCGATTCCAATTGACATCATCTTGATGATTAACATCAACCGCTTCTTCCAGCAAACGAACAAGCTGGACTTCATCAAGGCCATACATTACGGCAACCGTGTTCACCGTTTGTAAATTCTGCGCAACTGATTGCTGGTTAACAAAGGTCTTTGTCAGCAACTGTTTTAACAGTTGAACATTGATCTTCATCTTCAAATCGGCCACCGGCGTTGATTGAACCGGCACATCAGTTATTGAAGCGGAGCCCTTTATCCGGAAAACATCCGTCAATTTTTTCGAAACATCTTGAAACGCATGCCGATTCCAATGGTTGCCTTCAAAGAAGTTCAACAATTGAGCAAACTGCTGCTCCCCGACATATTCCATCAGCAACCCGCTTAAAACCGGATCTTCAAAGAATGCACTTCCGCTTTTTGCCGGAAGCATTTCATACAAAAAACAATGCTTTTGCGCGTTAAACTGCGTGCGCATCAAGCCGACCGCTTCAAGCTTTTCTTTGGCAGCCGTAAATTGCTGCATGCTAATTCCAAGGCGAACCAAAAGCTGTTCGTGATTCCATTCCGGAAGCTGATCCCAGTCGCCCGTTTGAACCTCAGCAATCAGCGACATGTAAAGAGCGACCGCCGTTTCGCCGATAAATGGCTGGTATAATTTCGTAAGCGTTTGAAATTGAAATTCTTGAGGAAGTGCCTTGGAAACAACCTTAAATTTATCAGTTGCTAAAATATGAATTTGATTCAAGTTCCTTCCTCCTTAATTTATTTCTGCTTATTCCGTTTCATTAATTCCTGCAATTCATCTGCAAATGATTGCATATCCTTGAATTCATGGTAAACACTTGCAAAACGGATGTAGGTAACATCATCAACATCCGCCAAAATGTTCATCACGTATTCGCCAATCAATTGACTTGAAACTTCGGTCCCGCCGACTGCGCGGATTTTGCGTTCAACTTCATCAACGATATCGGTAATTTTATCCATACTAACGGGACGCTTTTCTGCCGCGCGCATAATTCCGTGTAAAATCTTATCGCGGTTAAACTCTTCCCGATTTCCGTTTTTCTTAATTACTAATAATGGAGTTGCTTCGATCCGTTCAAACGTTGTGAACCGGTAGCCGCATTTTTCACATTCCCGCCGCCGTCGAATGGCATTTCCGTTGTCAGCAGGACGACTATCAACAACCCGTGAACTATTATTGTGACATTGCGGACATAACATTTACTCCACCTCGCTTCCCAATAAATGCTTTGATGTCAACCATTTTATCATTTTTAGCTTTAATTCTTCAACTGACCCGTTATTGGTAATCACTTCATCAACATACTTTGCCCGTTCACAGTTGCTCATTTGAGCATTGATCCGCGCTTGCGCCTGGGCTTTTGATAAATGATTCCGATTCATTAAATTCGAAAGCTGCTTTGCGCTTGTCGTTTCGATCATCATCGTACTGGTACACAAATCTAAGTAATGCCCTTCAATGAGCAGTGCAATATCGATGACTGCCAATTTGACCTTGGCTTTCTTGGCCTGGTTCACCCGTTCAATAATTTGCTGATGAATCAGCGGCCGCATAATGTGATTTAATTTTGCCAATTCTGCAGGGTCATTAAATACTAAATCACCAAGTTTCGTTCGGTTAAGACTACCATCTGCATTCAAATACTCTTTGCCAAATTGAAGTTCGATTTGACGTAATCCTTCTTCGCCCGGTTGCTGTAACCGGCGGGCAATTACGTCGCCGTCAATGATTTCGGCTCCATATGATGCCAAAATCTTGCTGACCGTCGACTTTCCAGAAGCAATTCCGCCAGTCAATCCTAAAACATATGTCATTATTTGATTTTCTGCTCCTTTGGACAAATATGGGTCCCCCGTTGACCAACAACTAACCGTTCAATTGGCGTGTGGCACCGTTCACACGGTTCGCCTGTCTTCCGGTATACGTGTAATTGATCCTGGAATTGTCCTGCGTGATTGTACGCGTTTTTAAATGAGAAAACCGTTGTTCCTTGAGCATCAATTGCGAGATTTAATTCCTTGATGATGTTATCATGCAATTTTTGCACATCACTCCGGGTCAAATGATTAGCCGGCGTTTGCGGGTGAATTTTACTCATCCATAGAACCTCATCAACATAAATATTTCCCAACCCCGTAACGACCGTTTGATCAAGGAGGGCCGGTTTGATCATTTTTTTCTTTTTCTGGAGGCGCTCGTAAAAATCATCAACCGTAAAATCAGCACTTAACGGTTCCGGACCGAGTTTTTTAATTCCCGGAAATTCAAGTTCTTCGCCCGTTTGCATAAGTTGCATCCGGCCAAATTTGCGGGAATCGTTATAGCGCAAATCACGTCCATCCGCGAGCTCAAAAATTACATGACTATGTTTTTCCATTGGTGCATTGTGATTTTCAATGATGTATTTGCCTTCCATCCGAAGATGGGAAACCATCGTTAAGTTTCCGGTAAACCGAAAAAGCAAATACTTCCCCCGCCGGTCGATCCGGGTAATCTTTTGCCCCGTTAATTTCTTTTTAAAATCATCAACATCGTTATTGATCATTTTTTCGTAATTAACATCAATTTTCTTAATCGGAACGTTTAAAACCTGGGATGAAACTCCCCGACGAACCGTTTCAACTTCTGGTAATTCCGGCATTTCTCTCACCTCTTATTTTTTTGCATCAAACCACGTATCGCCTGAAGCACTTTCAACTTTCAACGGAACGGCCAAATCAACTGCTGAATCCATCACTTTCGGAACGAGTTCTTTAAGCACCGGAATCTCTTCTTTCGGCGCTTCAAAAATCAGTTCATCATGAACCTGAAGCAGCATTTGAGCCTTTAATCCCTTTTCACGTAACATTTTTTGCATCCGAATCATCGCAATCTTAATAATGTCCGCTGCACTGCCTTGAATTGGCGAATTCATTGCCGTCCGTTCAGCGAATGACCGCAAATTATAATTTTTACTATTGATTTCTGGTAAATAACGACGCCGGTGGAACAAGGTTTCAACGTAACCCTGCTTCTTTGCAAGCTCGACAATCCCCGTCATGTACTTATGAACTCCTGGGAATGATTCAAAATACGTTTCAATAAATTTCTTGGCTGCTTTGCGGGTAATTCCAATATTTTGGGCTAAGCCAAAATCGCTGATTCCGTAAACAATTCCGAAGTTTACGGCTTTGGCTTGGCGCCGCATATTCGGTGTAACCTCATCTGGACTATCCAAATTAAAAATCTTCATCGCGGTACTTGCGTGAATATCTGCCCCGGTTTTGAACGCTTCCTGCATGTTTTCGTCACCTGAAATGTGAGCTAAGACCCGCAATTCAATTTGGGAATAATCCGATGAAAAAATCTGCCATCCTGAATGACTTGGAACAAATGCTTGGCGAATTTTCCGTCCTTCTTCAAGGCGAACCGGAATATTTTGCAAGTTCGGGTCAACCGATGACAACCGTCCCGTTGATGTCAACGTTTGGGTATACCGGGTGTGGACCTTGCTATCTTCCTTAAAGACAACTTTTAATAAGCCTTCAACATAGGTTGATTGAAGCTTTGAAAGCTGCCGGTACAGCAAAATATTGTCAATAATCGGATTTAATCCTTGCAATTTCTCAAGAACGCTGACTGCCGTTGAATACCCGGTCTTGGTTTTCTTAATAACTGGTAATTTTAACTTTTCAAACAAAATTACTCCTAATTGTTTAGGTGACCCGATATTAAATTCTTCGCCGGCTTCTTGATAAATCTGCTGCTCGATTTCAGCTAACCGTTCTTTAAACTCGCTGCGCATCTGCATTAACCGGTCAATGTCGACCTTAATTCCCGCAATTTCCATTTGAGCAAGAACAATCGACAATGGCCGTTCAATCGTTTCATATAATTCAGTCTGTTCATGGGCATCCAGTTCATCCATTAATTGGGATTTCAAATCATGAATTGCTTGGACTTTATGAGCCAAATGTTGCAAGAATTCTGGTTGATCAACTGGAACTGACCGCTTGGCGCCTTTACCGTACACATCTTCATCGCTTTGAACCTGATAATATTGATGCTCATGGGCAAGTTTTCCAAGATCATCACTGTTATCAGTATTATTTAACAAGTATGAAACTAACAATAAATCAAAATCAACGGGAGCCATTTGAATCCCAAGGCGATTTAATCCAACGTAATTTCGTTTGGCGTTAAAGACATCCATGGTTGTCTTTTCAAGCAGTTCTTTCAGAACGGGTTCTTTTAATAATTGGGGCTGATTTGAAACAAAGTATTTGTCGTCCTTCAAAATTGCAAACCCAATGATCGGCGCTTTATGATAATTTTCCCCGTCCATTTCAAGATGGAACGTGATTGAAGAATCATCTGGCTTTCCTAATTTCTTAAGGTTAGCCGCAGTTAATTCAGTATAATCGATTGCCGCGCTTTCTGAATTTGCCGCTCCCTGATTTTGATGAAGTTCACTCAAGAAACGGTTAAAGTCCATCTGTTGATAGAAACTTTCTAATTTTTCGTAATCAATTCCAGACCATTCAGTATCCTTAATGCCCACTTCGATTGGAGCATCTTGCCGAATTCGAGCAAGGTCCTTACTCATAAAGGCTTGTTCCTTATCCTCGATCAAATGTTCCTTCATCTTCGATTGCCGCATCTCGTCAATTTGGTCATAAATGCCCTCAATTGAACCATACTTTTTCAGCAACTTAATTGCGGTCTTTTCACCGACCTTCGTTACTCCGGGATAATTATCAGAAGTATCCCCCACAAGTCCTTTCATATCAATAATTTGCCGCGGATTTAATCCAAATTTTTCTTCAATGTGTTCCGGAGTGTACTCTTCAATTTCAGAAACCCCTTTTTTGGTAATTGCAACCGTTGTTTGATCCGTTGCAAGCTGAGTCAAATCCCGATCCCCAGTTACGATCGTAATTTGAAAGCCTTCACCCTCAGCTTCTTTAGCAAGGGTCCCAATAATATCATCGGCTTCATAATTCTTTAGATCATAACTTTTGATTCCGTAGTCTGTGAGCATTTCACGCAAAAACGGAAATTGTTCTGAAAGTTCTTGGGGCGTTTTACTTCGCTGGCCCTTATAGTCAGCATACTTTTCAGTTCGAAACGTTGTTCTTCCGGCATCGAACGCAACCAAAATATTTGTTGGATCAATTTGTTTCAGTAACTTATCCAACATAATTTTAAAACTGTAAATTGCATTTGTATGCAAGCCGTCATGGTTCGTAAACTTTTCAACTTGATTATAAAGTGCATAGAATGCGCGAAAAGCAACACTATTTCCATCAATTAATAATAATTTTTTCGTTGAATCTGTCATTAACCTTTTCCTCGTTCTTATTATTACCCTTATTCTACCAAATCATTCGTGCAAAATAAAAATCGCGGAAATTCCGCGACTTTCATTTTAGTTTTGATTATCGTTGTGGCCAAAGATCTGAACAAGGTAGATAAACATGTTGATGAAGTCAAGGTAAAGTTGCAAAGCACCATTGACTGCCAAACCGTTAACTTCATACTGATCACCATATTGAAGATAAATGTTCTTCATGTTTTGCGTATCCCATGCAGTTAAAATCGTAAAGATCACAACCCCAACATATGAGAAGATGTATTCAATCGCTGCACTGTGCAAGAACAGGTTGATCACTGAAACAATTAACAAGGCGATCAATGCAGCAAATGCCTGGCGTCCAAAACGGGATAAGTCTTTCTTAGTATTTAACCCGAACAGACTTAAAACAACAAAGACAACGGCTGCCGAAACAAATGCCATTGTAATGTTCTTCATTGTATAAACCGCCAAAATCGATGAGAAGAAAATTCCTTCAATTGCCGCATATCCAAAAAGCATTAAGATACTTGCAGCCGCCGACCGGTTAGGATTATATGACAATGAGAACACCATCACGATCGAAACGATTCCTAAAACAATCATCATTACTGGGCTGCTGAAAATCGTATATTGTAAATATTTAACCGTAATAAATGCCATAATGGCCGAAATTGCGATTGCCCCTGCCATGTAGCCATACATCCGTGACAGGAACCGGTTCAAGCCCTGCATGTTGACTGAGCTTTGTTGATCAAAATTATCCATAAAAACTCTCCTTCTAATTCATTGTAGGGAAGATTATAGCACACAAAAAAGGCTTTTTCCTAACATAATCCATTAGAAAAAGCCTTGTTTAACCTTAATTTTTGTTTAAGCTTAATTCACTAAGCAATTGTTCATAAACGCGTTCATACTTTTGAATATCGCCGGCTCCCATGAAAATCACAACGGCATCATGATAATCCAAAAGTGGTGACATGTTGTCAAGTTTCAAAACTTCGCCACCCTTAGTGATCTTCTTCCCAAGGTCAGCTGATGAAACATTGCCGCTATTTTCACGAATCGAACCAAAAATATCAGTTAAGTATACTTGATCAGCGATGTTCAGGCTCTTAGCAAAGTCATCCATCAATGCGATCGTCCGCGTAAAGGTATGCGGTTGGAAAACAGCAATTAACTTTTTATTCGGATATTGCTGCCGGGCTGCATCCAATGTTGCCCGAATTTCATGTGGGTGGTGGGCATAATCGTCAATGATGACCATATCAGCAACCGTTTTTTCAGTAAAGCGACGTTTAACCCCTTTAAAGGTCAATAATTCTTGTTTGACCTTGCCGAGGTCGATCTTTTCAAAGTAGCTGACCGCAATCACTGCCAACGTATTCAAAACGTTGTGTTCACCGAACAAGTGAGTTTCAAAGTTCCCTAAGAATTGATCGTGGAAGTAAACATCAAAACTTGAGCCGGTTGTTGTCCGTTTAATATTTTTGGCAACGAAATCATCGTTATCTTCTGTCCCGTAATAATAAATCGGAACATTGGCATTTAATTTCCGTAAGTTCTTGTCTTCGCCCCATGCAAAGATTCCCTTCTTAGTTTGCCGTGCAAGGGTTTCAAAGGCATCACACACATCATCGATTCCCGTAAAGTAATCCGGGTGATCAAAATCGATGTTCGTCATGATCGTATAATCTGGGTGATATGCAACAAAGTGCCGCCGGTACTCATCAGCTTCAAAAACAAAGAAGCGGGCATCCGGCGTCCCCTTTCCAGAACCATCCCCAACTAAGTAGCTTGTTGGTGAAACCCCACTCATTACATGTGCAAGGAGGCCGGTTGTACTTGTCTTTCCGTGAGCACCAGCAACGCCGATACTTGTTGTTTCTTCAATGATCATTTCGACAACTTCAGGGTAACGCATTACCTTTAAGCCCATTTCCTTTGCCTTCGCAATTTCTTCTTGATCATCGTTAAATGCGTTGCCGGCAACAATGATCATTCCTGGTTTAATATTGTCAGCATTGAAAGGTAAAATTTTGATTCCTGCTTGTTCAAGTCCACGTTGAGTAAAAGTATACTTGTCAATGTCTGAACCCATCACTTTACATCCCTTGTCATGTAAGATCAATGCAAGCGAACTCATTCCTGTTCCTTTAATTCCCACAAAAAAGTATGTTGCATCCATGTCCATTAGAAAAAATCCTCTCTTATCATGTCTTATCCATAGTCTATCATATGTTCAGTTAAAATTATTTATTCATTTTGCATTTTGTCTAATTCTTCTTCAGTTAAAAAGACTTTCCGCGGCTTTGAACCATGCGCTGGTGAAATGTACTGCTTTTTCTCCAACTCTTCAATGATCCGCGCAGCCCGGTTATAACCAATTGAAAATACCCGTTGAAGTTTTGAAGTTGACGTTGTTTCTTCGTTAACGATGTATTCGAGAACCCGTGGAAGCAACTCATCTTCGTTTTCGTGATTCAATTCTTTTTTCTTCAGGTTATCCGGATCAAATGCATAATGCGGCTTACCCTGCTTCTTAACAAAATCAACGATTTCATCAATTTTATCGTCATTGATATATGTTCCTTGAAGCCGAACTGGTTGGCTCTTCCCATTTCCAAGATAAAGCATATCACCTCGGCCAAGAAGCTTTTCAGCACCGGCAGAATCAATAATCGTGCGCGAATCAACTTGACTTGAAACCATAAATGCGATCCGAGTCGGAATGTTATTCTTCATCGTTCCGGTAATCACATCAACACTTGGCCGTTGAGTAGCGACCAGCAAATGAATTCCACATGCCCGTGCCTTCGCTGTAATTTGACCAATATAATCGGCAATTTCTGCCGAAGCGGTCATCATCAAATCGGCTAATTCGTCGATGATAATCACAATATATGGCATGTGAAGGCCGTATTCGCCGGTTTCCTCAACTTTCGCGTTAAAACTATCAATATCGCGAACCCCGGCAGCTGCTAACTTTTCATACCGGTTATTCATTTCTTCAACAGCCCACTTCAATGATGCCGTTGCTGCCTGCGGATCTGAAATTACCGGAGCAAGCAAGTGTGGTAATTCAGAGTACGGCGCTAATTCGACCGTCTTCGGATCGATCAACAGCAATTTAACCTGTTCAGGAGTTGCCTTATACAGAAGTGAGATCAGCAAACTATTAATAAAAACTGACTTTCCCGATCCGGTTGCGCCCGCAATCAATCCGTGCGGCATATCATGGATATTCGTCACTTGCGGAATTCCAAACAGGTCAACCCCTAACGCAACCGTCAATGGCGACCGTGCATTCTTAAACTGCGGCGAATTCAAGACCTCTGACAGCATGACCGGCCGCGAGAATTTATTCGGAATTTCGATTCCGACACTGCTCTTACCAGCAATTGGCGCTTCAATTCGGATATCCTTTGCAGCCAATGCCAGCTTCAAATCATCAGCTAAGTTCGTAATCTTGCTTACTTTTACCCCAAGGGCCAGCGTAACTTCAAATTGGGTAACGGTTGGGCCCACTGTCCAGTCTTTGACCTGCGCATCGACATTAAAGGCCTTAAACGTTTCATTCAAAATATCAGCTTGATTCAAAGCCCATTCTTCAGTCTGCTCGCTATCCTCCCCTACTGGTTCTGGAAGAAGCGATAACGGCGGTAACTGATATCCACGACCATGATTATCGACACAACTGTTAGTTACTGAAACCGGTTCCGGTTTCGGTGAGTCAAAAATCTTTAAATTCCGTTGCGCATTATTTTCTTCATTCATAATGTCGCCAAGCGATTTGCTCAACGCATGGCCTGATAAGTCATCGTTTTGGCTCTCAATTGGCGATTGAGAAGGTGCTGATTCAGTAGTTGCAGCTTCTGGAAGATGGTCTTCTGTATCGGCTGGTTTCTGCCCTGGTTCTTCAATCACAGGTTCAGCTTTCATTGAGCCATCCACCGAAGAATCCGTTTCAGGTGTCGATTTATCAGTATCATTTTCAGAACTGTTATCCGCTTCATCCATTTCAAGCTCTTCATCCGGTTCGCTCTCAGTCTCAGTTGCTGAAGCTTCATCAGCCTCTGGTTTAACCTGCTCAAATTCGTCATCATCAATTTGATGATCCGGAGCTTGAACATCTTCACTTGAATTCAAAGTTTCAGATTCATCGCTTGATGAAGACTCGAGCTGATGTTCAGCAACTTCATTTTCGTTCTTTTCAAGAGGACTTTCAGCCAAACTCGATTTCATCGGCTCCAGATTCGCTTGAGATGAGACCTGTTCTTCTTTTTGCGGTTCATCATCAACCGCTGATTCAGGTGTAAAATGAAGCAGATCAACAACATCAATTGAATTGACCGCATCATCAAACAACAGATAATCTTCATCTGCTTTCGTAATTTCAGTTACTAATTGGCGATACTTTTCTTTTAAGTTTTTTGAACCCAGCGTTAAAACTGAAGGCGGAATATAGCTAGGATGAAATTCCCGATGGCTATCTTCCGTTTGGCGTAATCCTTCAGCTGAGTGGTTATTTATTTTTTTCCGTGGCTTTTCGACTGGTTGACGCCGAAAAAAAGCCGGTCCATCATAATGTTCCATATTTTGTCATCCTAACTAAAAAAATTGGGCCAGAACCCAATTACGTCTAAAGGTTACCTAGCCCATTTTATCATAGATCACGCGAATTTTGCGCTTAATTTTTAGTAAATAATGTTGCTGCCTTATCAAAGTCGAATTCATCACCAACATGATATTCATCAGTTGGCAAAACCAAAATCCCACGCTTTTGCGGTGCATTTGGCAACCCTAATTCGCGGGCTGAACAAATCATTCCATCACTTTCAACCCCACGAAGTTTGCCATTCCAAATCATTGCGCCCGTTGGCATCATTGCGCCTTCCTTGGCAACCACAACGGTTTGGCCCTGTTCAATGTTGGGTGCTCCGCAAACGATTTGCAAAACTTGGTCATTATCAACGCGGGTCTTCGTTACGTGCAGGTGATCCGAATCCGGATGAGCTTCCATTTCCTCAACGTATCCGACAACAAATTTTGGTGTTTGATCTTCTTCTAAGAGATCTTCAAAGCCAACCTTCGTCAATAATTCGTTTAATAATTTAACTTGATCAGCAGTTAACAAAACTTGTCCCTGACCATTTAATCCGGTCAACGTTTGGGACACATCAAAAAAGTTGTAACCAAGTGTTTCATTCGTCTCACGGTTAAAAATGCGAACTACATTTTCCTTCTTTTCAGAAGATTGCTTGGCCGCATCCGGCTTGATCATCGTAATCAAGACATCGCCTAAATGTTTTGGATTATAACTTGAAATTAACATCGTCAACACACCCCTATTTAATATTCTTCAAAAAGTTTTCGACTTCTTCTTTCGTTTTCCGATCTTTGCTTACAAAGCGGTCGGCTTCCTGACCATCCCGGTACACAATAAAGCTTGGAATTCCCATTACATCAAGCGCTTGGCAAAGATCAATGTTTTCATCACGGTCAATTTTCAAAAATGTATATTCAGGAAAATCAGCTTCGATTTCCGGCATAAATGGTTTAATAAACCGGCAATCACCGCACCATGTTGCCGTGAAAAACAAAACATAATTTCCGGATGCAATCTTTTGCTTGAGTTCATCCATCGTCATCTTTGGTAGTTTTTCCATTACTCATTTTCCCCTTTCCGTTTGAAATGGACCTTTAACTTATAAATCGGGCCCTTTTTACTGAACTTTTCTTCGTATTCAGTCATCACGTTATCTTCAAGGTCTTCGCTTTGATGAAGATCAAGCCAAACCTGATCAAACCGCATTCCAAAGTTATTCATTGATGTTAGCGAATATTCAAATAATCCACGATTATCGGTTTTAAATTCAATATTTCCGCTGTTTTTCATCACGATTTGGTACTGCTTTAAAAATGTCGGGTACGTTAACCGCCGCTTAGCTTGACGTTTTTTCGGCCATGGATCAGAAAAATTAAGGTAGATTCCGTCAACTTCATCTTCTTCAAAGTATTCGGTCAATCCGGATCCGTCTGCCCGAACAAGCTGCAAATTCGGCAATTTGCGTTCTAATTGCTTCTTCAATGCCATTCCGGTAGCAACGGTCTGTAATTCCATTCCAATATAGTTATTTTCCGGATGACGCGCAGCCATTTCAACGATAAACTGTCCCTTTCCCATTCCGACTTCCACGAAAAGCGGTGCTGGTTTTTCAAACCGCGTCTGCCATTTTCCTTTAAACTGTTGCGGTTCAGTCACCACATATTGCGGATTTTCTTCAATTAAAGGTTTCGCCCACGGACGATTTCGAAGTCTCATTCAAATTTCCTCTCTAAAAAATCAGGAGGCTGTGCCACCGCCCAGCCTCTCAATCATTTATTAATCAATTTTATAATAGTCTTGTTCATTTACAATTGCTGCTAACTTAACGATGTCTTGGTTCATTTCATGGAAACGACCACGCCGGTGATGGTCCTCAATTGTTTCAATCATGTTTTCCATTGCGTACCAAACGATTCGCTTTTGCGTCTCGTCGCTTGGTTGACGACCGAAATATTGAGTCAACCATTGATTCCACTTCAAACGTGGGACATACTGGCACATTAACATGCTTAAATCCAATGCCGGATCAGCTAACTTAGCTGAATCCCAATCAACAAGATAAAGCTTATCTTCATCGGATAAGAGCCAGTTTTTGTGATTTAAATCGCCATGACATACTTCGTAATTCGAGCGTCCCAATTGCGGTTGATTACCCTTCAATGCTTTTAAGACTTTCGAAATTAAAGGATGATTTCGTAAATCCGGTGCTAATTCAAGATAACACTTATCGATCAAATCGGCAGGAGTCAGGGTCCGTCCACCAACTTGTTTCCACATCTTCTTTAATAATGAAGAATGATGAACCCGCCACAGTAAATCAGAAACACGCTTTTCCCGCATTTCTTCGCGTTTGAGGTTCCGTCCATTTAACCATTCCTGAGCGGTCAGGGTATCTCCTGACGTCATTCGTTTTGTCCATACCAAGCGCGGCGTAATTTCTTCAATCGAGAGCGCCGCCAAAAATGGTGATGTATTCCGTTTTAAAAATAAGCGTTTATCATTATTGACACCCATATAAGCCATTCCGGTGTCACCGTTAACTGGGAGAATGCGCCAACCAGACTTTTGATTGGATTCCATTTTGTCACTCTCCTCCTACACATATCGATAACTAATTAAAGTCTACAAAATACCTGCAAATAATGTCAAGCACCTTTATTAAATCTTTTATTAAGGCTGAAATGGGCAAGCAAAAGTTCAATTCCAACTGCCCCCATCACCAACCCAGCCGCTGCAGTCAATGAATGAGTTGCAATTAACAATGCTACGGTAAAAATCACAGCTTGAACAGCCGTTAATGCGCCGAGAATTTTCCGAAAACTTGCAAGTTGCTGGCTGAGCTTTACCGGATAAAGATGTGTAAAAACAATATCATAAAATTGGTTTGCAAGCGGAATCAATTGGAAACTGGTTAAGTAGATAAATAATAATCCGATCAGAAGACTTACCCACTTTAAATTGATGAACAACATCAACAAAATCCCAATGATCGTTAGCCGCATAAATAATCCACTATATTCCGAATTGCGCCAAAACCCACGCCAGTATAAATACTTATATGTTTGGTGTGAATCTTGCTGAATGCGCGGTAACAGCCAGTCCAAATAACGCCGCCGTTTGATTTTTTGATGGACTTCCGGAACATCCGTAAACAAACTGAAAAATTTGTAGGTCCGCATGACCCGTTTATCTTCGGCGGCAATTGCATCTTTCCATTTGAAGACGTGATAGCTCGCCTTTTTTCGCAATTGAAACATGCTGCCCCAACCAATCACCGCAATTCCTAAACTTAACCATGGACTAAGCAGGATTCCGCCCGCAATTCCAATCAGTGGAAGGCCCTGCTTTAAAAGTTGCATTTGACTTGAATTCCATCTTTGATCAAACAAACCAGTTTCTTCAAAAAGAAGCTGCATCCATTTAAAAAGAACCTGACTGATAAGTAAAACTGCCCAATCAAGCCATTTAAAATGAAGAACCCGAACTAAGAACGGGACCGTGATCAATCCACAGCCAATTTGAATTAATGCGGTCATCGTCATGCTGTGATGCCGGGCTTTGATCAAATAATTGTTAATGCGGTAATCATTTGGCAGTAAGAAAACAATATCCGGCTTTTGAAGAAGCGTTGCAAACTTTCCAATCTGTAAAATAACCATTAATGCGATGATTGCAACGAACCAATCAAGAAGTATCAGTGGATGAACGTAATGATCAATAAAATTGAAGTAGCCATAGCAAACGGCCCCAAAAACAAAAAAGAGCGCAATTACAAAATGGTCATTAAAAACATAACGCAAATATTTCAATAATTTTTGCTGATATTGACTGAGACGTTGATTCCAAATTTTATTCATTAGCCGACTCCCCTTGTGTCATTTCTAAATAAATATCTGATAAATCAGCATCTTGCTTATTCATTTGATCTTGAAGATCGCTCAAATCACCTTGAGCTTCAACTTGACCATGATTAAGCATCACAAACCGGTCGCAGATTTTTTGCGCAGTTTCAAGCACGTGCGTCGACATCAAGACAGCTGCTCCCCGAGCCTTAACTTCATCAATTAGGGACGTTAAATCCCGAATTGCAAGCGGATCAAGACCGTAAAACGGTTCATCAATAATAAAAATTTCGGCATTGGTAATAAACGCACAGGTGATCATTACTTTTTGGCGCATTCCCTTTGAAAAGTTTGCTGGGAACCAATCAAGTTTCTTATCTAACCGGAACATTTTTAACAACCGGTTCGCCTTGTTCCACGCTTCATCACGGTCAAGGTTATAGGCCATCATTGTTAATTCAAGGTGTTCTTTCAACGTTAATTCATCATATAAGATTGGCGTTTCCGGAATGTATGCCAACTTTGTTTTATATTTTTCAGGGTCATCAAATAAAGTGACCCCATCAATCGTAATCTCGCCCTTTTGCGGTTCAAGCAGGCCAATAATATGTTTGATTGTCGTTGACTTTCCGGCCCCGTTCAGTCCGATCAAGCCAACCAATTCGCCGGGGTGAACTTCAAACGAAACATCCTTAAGGACTGGGATTTGAGAATATCCCCCAACTAAATGACTCACTTTTAATGTCATATTCTTCGTTCCCTTCTACTATCCGTTGTTAGTAAAAATTATATCATGTATACTTGATTGTGAACGATAAATGAAAGAAGGATTATTATGGCTGACAATTGTGTTTTTTGTAAAATCATCAGTGGTGAAATTCCAAGTACAACGGTTTATGAAGATGAAGATGTGAAGGCATTTCTTGATATTTCGCAAGCAACGCCTGGACATACGCTTTTAGTTCCTAAAAAGCATGTTCAAGATATCTTTGAATACGATGATGATCTTGCTCAAAAAGTCTTAACTAAAATTCCAATGATTGCGCGGGCCGTTCGCAACTTTGATCCTGCAATTCAAGGATTAAACATCGTCAATAACAACGGGGAAGTTGCATACCAGTCAGTCTTTCATTCCCATATTCACTTTATTCCGCGGTATTCTGCAGATGAAGGGTTCTCAATGAATTTTGCTGATAATACTGCAAACTATAACGCCAATCAATTAGAAGAAATTGCTGCCCGAATCCGGACTAAATTGGAGAAATAATTATGAGAAAATTTCTTTTGCGTTTCATCTTAATTTCAGGAGCTTTAGCTGGAATTGCCTATTGGAAAAAAGATCAAATTCTGGACGCATTGATCCAACATTCGATCGATGTTGATCACATCAACGGATCAGTTGATAATGTCATTGATAAGGCTGAAATTGTTAAGCAAAAAGTTTCAGAAGCCAAACAAGTCTTTAATGATTCTAAAGATGTGATTCAAGATTTAGAATCAGATATTACCAAGTATTCAACCGATATTCAGCCGTTAATCGGCAACATCAAAAACGAACTCAAAGATAGGTAGATTAAAAACAGAATAATATATGAAAATTTACTGAATTTTATTCCGCCCTGCCTTTTTTATGGTATAGTTAGGAATGTTATTAAAAAAGAATAGAAATGGATGTGTTTATTTCTTATGAAGAAAATGAAAAAACTGCTTGTTGCAGCTTTAGGGGTTTTAATGGCATTCAGTTTAGCTGCATGTTCAAAGACCGTTGCCACAACTTCAGGTGGTAAGATCACTGAAAGCGAATATTACAACAAGATGAAGGAAACTCAAAGCGGTAAGCAAGTCCTTCAACAAATGATTTTAGACAAAGTGCTTGAAAAAGACTACGGTAGCAAGGTTTCAAGCAAAGATGTCGACAAGCAATACAATGCATTGAAGAGTCAATACGGTGCTCAATTCTCAACTGCATTGCAACAAAATAATTTGACTCCTTCAACATTAAAGGATCAAATTCGGGATAACTTGTTACTTAAGCAAGCTGTAATTGCAAACACAAAGATTACCAACAAGATGCTCCAACAACAATGGAAGAGCTTCGAACCAAAGATCACGGTTGCTCACATCTTAGTTCAAAAAGAATCTGATGCTCAAAATGTCATCAACCAACTTAAGCAAAACGGCAGTTACGACAACTTCAAGCAATTAGCTAAGAAGTATTCAGAAGATACTGCTACAAAGAACAAAGGTGGCAAGCTTCCTTCATTTGACGGAACAGACACTCAATTAGATAACTCATTCAAGCAAGCCGCATTCAAGTTAAAGACTGGTCAATTCACTGAAACCCCAGTTAAGACTCCATATGGTTACCAAGTTATCTACTGCATCAAGAACCCTGGCAAGGGTCAAATGAAAGACCACATCAAGCAATTGAAAGATCAAATCATCAATGAAGAAATGAATGATCAAGCAACATTGCAAAAGGTTGTATCTAAGGTATTGAAGAACGGTGACGTTTCAATCAAAGATAAAGATTTACAAAACATCTTAGCAAACTACACTGGTTCAGGTAACAATACAGGTGCAGCTCAAAACAATAAATAAGATTAGTTAAATAAAAGCCCTGCAGCGATTG
>NZ_JAULLI010000008.1:0-68546 GCF_030518115.1 Ligilactobacillus sp. 110_WCHN | reverse complement strand
AGCTGTTCTTATCCCACTTGCCGTTGAAGTGAAATACCAGTGAACTCCACAACCTGCCAAAATCATGATCAACACTGTTACAAAACCATAAATAAAATGTTTAATTCTTTTGCTCATTTATTCTTCCTCCAATAGTTCTGGGTTTTCGTGAATGTTACCGATAACCTTCAAATATTCAGATTTAACGGCATATATGTTAAATGCGCCATGTTTGTAATACACTTTGCACCGTTGTTTCTTACCTGTTGGAATTCCATTGTAAAGTACAGGAACCTCAACAATATCCCCTTCATAAATCAGTTTGCCATTTTTGTCTTTCATGCCTGTACATTGTTCAAAAACAAGTGGACAATCCTCCTTATCAAGCCAATATTCCATCATTCCGTGGCAAAAATTAGTTTCTTCATCTGGAATATAGTAACGCTCTTGGTTATCCCATGCCCTAAGCTTAAATCTATCTTGCATTTCGTTTCTTCTCCCTTTCGTAATAATCCGCTTCAAATTCCAGCATGTTCGAACATTCGTAAAGCACGATTTTCGCCATGCTATCCAATTCAATATTTCCTGTCTTGCCGGTTTCAGCAAGTTCAATTAAATCACCGATACTTAGTTGCATAATGCTTAACTTCTTTCGTCAAAATACTTCTCAATATCCTCAATGGCCTTTTCAAAATTAGCCATGCTAATCTTTGGAAAAGTCATAATCGGGCAAAAAACGTCTTCGCGCTTTTTCACGAATTGCATTCTCAAACTAAAATCCGAATTTGTAATTAGTAATTGAGTTAGTTTATCATCATCAATATCTCGCACTTCATGAACGTGAATATCTTTGCAATCAAAAACCTTGTTAAGATTGTTCTCTAGTTCCCTCTTATTCGGCATAGTCCACTTCCTCCAGTTCTACTTTGTCCCAATCAATAGCTAAATCTTTATCATTCTTCAGTTTTTCAATTTCCTTTGTTGAGAGTTCGAAGCGAAACATTTCACCACGTTCGCCATTTCCAAAACCAATATCATATCTTTTCATATCTGCATTCCATGAAATTCCTAGATATTTTTGAGGGTTTGCATACCACGGGTTACAGTATTTGCCGTTCAGAATGTCAACTTTGAACCTTCTCTTGTCTTGGTATTCTTGCAGAACCTCCACACCAGCTTTGTAGAATTCTGTCAGTAACCCGCTTTTGATAAGGTCGCCGTCATCGGAACTTTTTGAATTAACCATTCCGTTAATCTCGAATCTGTTAGGGTTGCAATCGTGAAAAAACGCAACCGGTACCTCGTTGTTGTTAACGTATAGGTTTAAGTCATGATCGTTTGTATCAATATGAACCTTTTGTATACTTCCTTCTAAATCAACTTTACGGTTGAGAATCTCAGTCAATCTACCAATATTAATTTTCATCGTCCACTTCCTCCAACTCTACTTTGTCCCAGTCAATCGCTATATCATCGCACTTTTTCAGTTCTTCAATTTCCTTTTCTGTGAATGAAGTATGCCAGCCCTCCATTTCGTATTCGTCTGAAAATGCCACTCGATTTGCTTGATAGTTTACACTCAAATATTGGCTAGCTATCCAATGTTGCAATATCGCCTTTTAACACTTTGACCGCATACTTTTTAATTGGTTTTTCTAGCAGCTTTCTGCCTGCTTCATAAAATTCGAGCAATATACCGTTGCTCAATGCCCATTCGGTAAGGTCTGGACCACATTCCATGTAATAACGGTCTGCGTCCCAATCTATAAAATGTGCAATGATTTTGTCTCCAGCTTTAAGTGCTAGACAGCCCGAATATTCTAAAACTTCAACACCACAATAATGTTTCGACATTTTCTGTTGTAATTGGTTCATGATTTTTCCTTTATCCATGTTTAATCTTCCTTTCCGATTGCTTTCATAATTTCAGC
The DNA here is from genome assembly GCF_030518115.1 of Ligilactobacillus sp. 110_WCHN. Taxonomy (NCBI): domain Bacteria; kingdom Bacillati; phylum Bacillota; class Bacilli; order Lactobacillales; family Lactobacillaceae; genus Ligilactobacillus; species Ligilactobacillus sp. 110_WCHN. The sequence continues at coordinate 66,636 of NZ_JAULLI010000008.1, read as the reverse complement.
AAGTCCGCTGTCTTCATCATCGTCAAACGTTTCTTTAAGTGCGTTGGAAATGAGTGCATTACCCAAGCACATAATTTCCTTATGATTAAAGTTTCGACCTGACAAAGCCATATCTTCATCATTAGCAACAATCACGATTGCTGTTCCGTACTTTCTTTCAAAGTAATCTGTAATCTTGTCGATTAATTCGTTATCTTTTTTGTCTAATTCCATTCTTAATCACTCCATAATTTAAAATTGTTTATCCGGATAACAGCCGCTCACAGAGTCGAACCACTCCCGACACCACGACTAGATAACTTTGCGATATTCGATAACCTTTGGATCAGATTCATCAACATACATCATTGAACCGTATTTATCTTCAACATAATGAACAAACTCTAGAATCTTATTACGATATTCTCTCGCAGCCTTTTTATCTCTGAACGTAATTACACCTTCATTTAACTGAACGAGCTCACAAGCGTTTTTATGGGCTAATTTACGCACATACAATTCATTAGTTCGATACTCAGGCGTATTTTTGAATGATTTCTGAACATCAAATAACGTGTAAAAACATTCTTCCGTACCATCTTCATGGATCAACTTCCAGTGATATGATTTTTCAGATGGTTGTGTGTATGTTTGACACCCAAGATTTTCGATTTGATTGTTGCGAAAATCACCATCCAGATGAACGACTTTTTTATTCTTATTCAGTTCTTCCGTTCCAAACGCCTGATAAACTATTCGTGGCAATGAAACACGATGTTGGTGATGATTACGATACAAGCCAATATAAATCGTGCGATTGCTTTTATCGTAGTAAAGCTTGAGAATATTCTTTGTTTTTCGATTACGACATCTTCCACAATCTGAAACTTGATAATCAGGATATTCTTCAACGGTTTGCCAACGTTCAGTCATCAATATCCACCACCAAACCATTGATGATTTTGTGCGCGTCTGATTTGCTAAATGGAGTAGCAGCCTCTTGGTAATCACTTACGCCAATTGTGTCGCTGGTGATGTATTCAACATACTTATTAGCAATCTTTAATCGCACCGGATCATTACTTAATTCAATGAGATACCACAATGAATCAGCAATCACATCACGTAAATTATCTTTTGGATCATAGCTATCCCGAATTTCATCGGCATATTTTTCTAACCGATCAGAAATTTCATTTTTCATTCTTTTCCAACTCCTTTAATTGATTTAAATAAACTGAAGCTTTTTCTAAATCTTCAACGCCATTCTTTTCGCGATAACGAGTGAGATACTTCATGATGTTTCCAAGATAAAAACCTGATAGCTGTTCACGATTTAATAAGCCGTCTTTGAAATGCGAGAATAAATCTTTACCGTGTTTATCTTTGTAATAGTTTGGTCTTAACGTTGTTTTATCCATCTGATCTGCTCCTTTCGTGTAAACAGAAATCTGCGATAACGTTTATTTTTAATCATCTGTTTGAGGTCAATCATATTTTTCGAAACCATAACCAACCTTCCTTTCGTTAACTATTAAAATTGCATCATCTATATTTCGCGCAATTCCATGCACCACACCGCATTGCGTTAAGAACTTATGGAATTCAATCTGTTCTTTCCGCGGCTTTCCCGTTTCGTTTTTGCATTCAATAAAGAAAATTGTTGTATCATCCAGTCGAAAACCCATTAAATCCGGAAAGCCTTTCGGAAGTCCAGTATCAAACCAACGGCCGTCAGCCATTCGGACTTTACCAACGTTAGTTCTGAACACTCTGCAATTATTCTTCGTGAGTGCAACTCGAATATCATTTTGAATTTTGTGTTCTGCTGTCATAAATTTGAGACATATGCGACACTATGAGACACTAAGCAAAAATCCATCTATCCCTTGTGGCTCTAAGGACGAGACACTATGATACACTGCGACACTAACTTTCAAACTTTTTATAGTTATATATATAATTACTACTTATTATTTTTTTATTAGAAAATAGTGTAGTAGTGTAGCTTAAAGTATCTTCATCACAGATATATCAAGGGTTTCAGTGTGCGACACTAACAGTGCTTTTAGTGTCGCAAAGTGTCGCTTACTGTCGCAGATATCCCCGATACTCCTTTCCGCTAATACGTTTCTTTCCTTTTCTGAAGTGAAACCTATTAATCATAATTTCAGAAACCTTAGATGCTAACTTACGATCTTTCGTTAAATCAACATTGTCGCCCAACCTCAAAGCAATATCTTTTGATGTGATAAAATCTTTACCTTCAAAATCATTCGCCAACATTTCATCAATCCGATCTTCAACTTCGTCGGTATACATAAAGTTGATTCGATGGTTTTCTAATTCCCGCTCCTGCTGCTTCGTAAGTTTGAATGTGAACTTTTCATCTTTGTATAAGTGAACTGCTTCGCCCCAAAGCTGTTTAACGAATTTCTCGTCTAAATCATCAATCGGTGATCTCTTCTGCCGGGATTTACTTACTAAGACTGGTAAGAAACGCCGTTCGCCTGTTTTATCCTTCAGGTAGTACAATTCATTAGTTGTTCTTGCCATAACGAAATTTTTTGCAAATCGTTCCGCTTCATGTCCATACGGTTTCCGATATTCGAACTCTTGTAATGTGATAAATTTTTTCAAAATCTCAAAACTTGCATTACTTGTTGCAGTCAACTCATCATCGTTGATGATCAACGCTCTTCGCATAACCGCAAAGTCATCTTTATTGTCAAAATTGGTAAATTGATCAGTGTAATAACCAAGTGGAGCAATGTTCTGTAAGAACGTTGTTTTTCCTGCTCCTTGGCCACCAACTAGATCAAGCACAAAATCGAATTTTGTTTTTGGATTGAATGCCTTAGCAACCGCACCACAGAAAAATAATTTTGTGATCAATTCAACGGTTGGTGTTTGTTCAACTCCCAGATAATCGGCAAGTAATGTATTCAAACGTTCTTCCTTGTCCCATTCCTTATAAGCTTCATGCATATAATCGATGATTGGATTATATGCATGCCGTCTTGATACGACTGTTAATGCACTTCTGATTTTTCGTTCATCAAACAGAACGTGGTTATAATCAGTGTTGCTTTCAATGTAAGAAGCAATTTCGGAATAGTAAGCATCCATTAGTCTTCCTTGTTTGATGTTTAATTCTTTAGAATCTTTAACAACATCAATTTCAAAGGTAAAGAGATTAAATCGGAATCGACCTTTCAAACGTTCATCATTCTCAATGATCAATTCAATGTTTCGTAAACTATTGACCTTGATTTTGCCTTCTGCTGTCCGAATGAATGGAATATCGATTTTCTTTTTGGCTTTCTTGTTCTGCATCAATCGCAATTTCCCAACTGATTCGCCATCAAGTTTGATTGTTTTCAAGCTGTTCTCGCCTCCTTATCTCTTTTTTGATCATGCTATTCACCGTGGTGACAACTTCTTTAGGTGGTAAGCTTGTTTCAGTGTTCTCATTCGCAATCTTTGCTAATTCCAATACGATTTCGGGATCAACATTGCGAAATAATAGCCCGCCACAAAATTCTGCTAATGCGTTGTTTCTTCCACCAGTTAAACCGAACCCCTTAATAATCTGTTCAAACAGTTCAGATGTCTTGGTTTTGCCATCGATCACGTAGTTTTCATCAACACCACCGGTATAAACAGGTTTTGATTTTTCTTTGATTAAACCAATCAGTCCTTGCGGCGCTTTAACGATTGATTTCTTGTTCAACCATCGATAAGGAACTCCGTCAACGATGCTTGGTGCAATCATCACGTAATTATTTTGATGTGCTTTAATATCAATTCCTGGCAGGAAATTAATAATCTGTGTCATTCGATAATTGTCTGGCTTTAAAAAGAAATACTGATAACCGCCATGGGCTGTTTTCTGAACCAATGTATCTTTGAACCACTCTGGATGATTTAATTCTTTAAACGTTTGAACACCGTTTGCTCCGTCTTTATGAACATCAACGTCAAAGACAAAAAATTTATCAGTTTTAACCGCGATGTTAGCGTATGGATGAGTTTTCCAAAATTTCCGAATCTCTTCTTCTGTTAATGGTGGTTTATCAGCGAATTTAATCATCGGTTTCTTTCGGATCATTGGAATCACTGACAAACCTTTACGTGCGTATTGCACGGCATATTCAGTTAAATCTCGCATAACTCTATCCTTTCTAACGGGCATTCCACCCGTTCGGTAGTTTATGGATACTGCCTAAAAATCAATTAGAATGGCATGTCGTCATCTGAAATTTCGATATTGTCATTCGCTTGTTTTTTAAATGGATCATTATTGCTTTCTGTTGCTTCTGCGAATTCATAATTTCGGAATGGATTATCTGGATCCTTCTTGTTTGCTGATTCCTTGATTGTCATTTCAAGCAACTTGCCTTTGTATGGTAAGAATGCACCAACTAATTTCTCGTAAACATCAGTTACATTTCCCATCACCATTTCATCAGTAATTGTTAAACCAACTAATGCACCAATCGTTACCAACAACCGCATATTCTTAGTGACAACAAAGTCAGGCATTGGTGAACCATCTTTCTTTTCGGTTGCTAAATTAACCCCTACGAACTCTGATTGGCTTGCGTGTTCGCCATCAACAACGGTCATCTTGAAACTTAATTGTTCAAACCCACTTGTCTTTGATACGAAGTGATTTGTGTTGTCGAGTGTTACCAAGTATGTTCCTTCTGGTAACTTGTCGTATGAACCGTTAATGCTGTCTTTCTTTGGATCAAAATTCTTCTTTGTATCATTTAAAATATCTGCTAAACTCATAATTTATTACCTCTCTTTATTTGCTTTCTTTTTTCTTTTCTGGGAACATTCCCTTAACTGAACTTAATAAACGTAAAACCTTTGGATCTGAAATATTTTCAGGTTCGTAAACCGTTCGTCGATCTTCAACACTGCGATAATAAGTATCACTGCCAAATTTCTGTGTATGGATGACTAAATCGCAGTTTCCATTAACAATGTTGTAGTATTTCGTTTTCAATGATGGTTTTAATTCTGTATGGCCACTGCTTTCATCAGTAACTTCAATTTCTCGACTGATAAAAATTACATTCATTGGCAATGCTTTAAGGTCCATAACGAATTGTTGAAGAATTGCATTAAATAATGAGTAACCTTTTCCGTAAGGCACATCACTTAACGCTTGAACACCGTTATCCAAACAAATTGCTTGTTCAATCATGACGCAAATATCGTCAATCACATCAATCACAATGGTCTGGAACGTCACTCCGGGTTGCTGTAATTCAGTAATGATTTCATCGAGCTGCTTAATTGCCGATTGTTTCAGCTTTCCGTTTGCATCCCGAATATTTCTAATTTGAATGCTTGGTGCGGTTCCTTGTGCACTGTTTCCGTCAGTATTTAGAACTAACGGGTGTGGAAAGAAACTTGAAAAATAACTTTTTCCTGACATTGTTTTGCCATAGATAAAGAAATTTCTTGGTTCTGTTTTCGGACTTAACTTTTCGTCCTTTGGTAAAATTCCCATATTCTATCTGCCTTTCTTTGAAAATTTTCTGTATGCATACCATGCCCAGCCAGGCTTGTAATGATGTAGTTTTGCATACGCTTGAAACTCTTCCATTGTTCTTAGCTTACTAGGACGCTTATCGGCGACATTTCGCATAACATTGTTATGCATGATTTTCTTCAATCGGTTTACTCTTAATTTACTTTCGTTGATCTCGACCAATTCTGCCTTAGTTACTACCATTTCAATTTGTTTCTTTGAAACTTCCATTCCGCAGTATGGACAGAGTTTGCTTTCCGTCAGTTCTGATCGATAAAAAACGGCGTAGCAATGGTCACATTGGAGTGGTGAGTCAGTCGTTTGATTTGTATTTTTTCTTTTAGATCCACTCTTAGTTTTCATCGCTGCTTGCCAATCACGATCTTGATCAGGTAATCCAAACTCTTTCCAATTGGCAACATGGTCAATGATGATTGCGACCTTACCTTCACGTGGATTAAGACATCGCATTGAGAACTGTAAGTACAATGCGAGTGAAGCAGTCGGCCGGACCATAATTACACAATCAACGTTTGGTAAATCTAACCCTTCGGTAAACAAGTTAACGTTGGTTAATATTTTGATTCTTCCTTGGCGAAAGTCTTCAATGATTTCGTCACGCTTAGTCGGATCGGTTGTTCCGTCAACTTCGACTGCTGAAATTCCATTGTCATTGAATTCTTGTGCAACCTTAATCGCATTTTCAACGGAGTAACAGTAGACAACTGCCTGTTTATTCGGCGCGAGCTCCTTATAATTTTCAACCACATCACCGTATATTTTCTTCTTAACAGCCTGCTCCATACTCTCACTGGTAAAATCACCTGTACTGTTTTTTTTAAGCATAGAGCGGTCAATATCGTCGATTGAATAGTATGTGAACGGTGCTAGGTTGCCGTGTTCGGTTAACCATTTAATTGATTTTCCAAGGACAATATCATCAGCGATTAAATCTAATTGTTTCTTACCTGTTCGTTGTGGTGTAGCAGTGAAAAGTAGCTTAATCGCATTCGGAAAAGCATCGATGATTCGCTGGTATGTTTTCGCTAAACTGTGATGACCTTCATCAATAAAAATCACTTGTGGTTCAGGGATCTCATTAATATGGCGTGTAATTGTTTGAACCATACCTAACTGGGCTAAATTCATATCAACGTTCTGTTCTTTAAACGTTGCTGTTGCTTGATCAACGATTTCTTTGCGATGAACGACAAACAATACTCGATTGCCCTTTGCAGTCGCTCGTCTTGCAATATCCGCCATAATTACTGTTTTCCCAGTTCGAGGGAGGCTGTTGAACCACGATGGTTCTATTTCCTTTTTTCATTGATTTGTAAATGTCCTCAATAGTTTGGCTTTGGTAATCTCGTAATTCAAACACTAATTAACCACCTCCCATTCAAAACCCTTTAATTTAGTATGATGTTTAATCGCATATGAAACGCTTTGTCTTGGAATTCCTGTTTTTTCTTCAACATCATGCAAACTGGAATAATATTCTTCCTTTCGAGAAGGTGATATTCTTTTAATCCGGTATCCATATTTTTCCTTCAAACGTTGTACGCGGGTTCCGTAGTTTACGTTTTCTGAATTAGTCATCCATTCTAAATTTTCAACTGTATTATTCAGCTTGTTTTCATCTATGTGATTCACAATTTTCTTATTTTCCGGGTTAGGAATAAACGTTCGAGCAACCAACGAATGTACTTTTTCATTTCTTTTATGGCCGTTCTTATATAAAGAAACTCGCAAATATCCATCTTCTGGAATATATGGAGCGATAATTACTCCTTTTATTGAAGTGTCCACTCGCTTTTTACCCTTCTTCACAATTCTGTTTTTGCTACGTATGTATCCAAAAACAGAAGCTTGGTATCTGCCTTCATATCCCGGAATATCTTTCCAAATTTCTTCCATCATTTAATAACCGTTTTTCGATTAGGCTTTAATTCGGCACCACGAACTGTTTCTCCATTTTTAAGCAATTCATAAATTGACTTTTTATCAATGCTTTCAACTGCCTTAAATTTTATAAATTCGCTTGGAAGTGCTTTTTCATCGCTGATATAAACTGATGCACGATAATTCCGCGGCTTAAGAATATGGTTTTCTGTCTTGAGTTCTTTCAAACCAGAATCATCAATTGCTGTTGTCATGTATTCCATCAATGACTTAGTTCGATTGACTAATGATTTCTTATCGGCTTGTAGCTGCTTGATTTTCTTATCTAAGAAATCAATATCCGCTTGGTTGTTTTCAATCCAATTTGCAATGTTGTCGAGCTTAACTTCACGACTATCGCTGATTGAATCTAAGGTATCTTTCAAAGTTTCAGGATCTAAATCATCGTGTTGTTCTAGTTCACGATATTTTTCATTGAGTTCAAACAAATTCATTGATTATCCCTCCATATCAATTCCGTATTTGTCTGCTAACCTTCTAACCACGTAAACGATAAATTTATTGTTTCGCCACATATCACGTGTTAGAACAAAACCACACTTAGCGGTCTGTGGATCAATTTCTGCACCTTTAATTAAAATTGGAATAATGTTATCAAGAACTTCATTCCATTTCTTGAATTGCTCTTTAGTAATTAAGTTTTCACTCTGAGCCGTATCTAGTAAATGATAGAAATCAGAAACCTTAATCATATCGTCTGGACAATCAATGATTGCCTGTTTTTCTTTTTTAAACATATGTTATAATCTCCTTAGTGTCGTATTGCTCTGCGGTTTATTCGCAGGGCTTTTATTTTTGCCATAGCCAATCGCACCATTCTTGCAAATAGTTTTTGTCAAGAATCATGTGGATTAGTAGCACAATTAAAAATGCTACCCAGCATCCCGTTGTCAGTTTTGTCGAAATGATTCCTGAAACAGTCGCAATCAAGAAAATTGCTGTTTCGACTTTACACATCACGTTTGTTGCATGTTTACTCATTAAAATCACCACCTTTCAACTGCATTCTTAGCAGCTTCCACTTTTGCTTTAAATCTGTTCTTTGATTTATAAATTAAGAACTCTTGATAAATATCTTCATCTATCCAAAGTTCATATTTAGAAGGTTGAATAAACGCATCTCGATATTGAGTTTCCAAACATTCTTCTTTTCTACGATTGAAAGTGGAATCAGAATATCCATACTTATCAACGAATTCTTTCTTTGATAACCAATTCCGTGACATGTTAATTACCTTCTATCTGATTCTGAATTTTGAAATAATTCGTAAAACTAACTCGTTGGCTTTCGTTGAATCAACATCGCCTGTGATATAGTCGCGAACCGTTTGCTTGTTTTTGTATCCAAAAGCCGTGGCAATGTCTTGATAGGAAACATCATTAGCTCGCATCCATTCAAGGATTTTTTTACGACCGCTTTCCAAAGTAAGTTCTGCCACTTTAATCACTCCTTTCGTGTAAATTTCATTGACCTGGTTTAATATTCACTTTTCAAAGAACTACCAACCCGCCCGCTTACCGTCAGAAAAAAAGTAATAAAAAATGATAATTTTTATTGACACTCTTTACCCATATGGGTAATATAAGAGTGTAATAAATAGCCACACATAAAGACCTATTGAACTAATTAATCCGCCAAGATTGTTGTTTTTATTCGTCTTTATTTGCTGACGTTTTTTATTACCAATCAACTTACGAGTATTATATTATCCCAATCGGAAAATTAAGTCAATAATTTATTTTCCAAAAATATAATTTTCTCGTATTATTTTAGGAGAATTATTGATATGACAACGTTTGAACGGATAAAAAAACTTGCAAAAAACCGAGGTGTTACTCTTCAAAAAGTTGCTAATGAACTTGGATTTGGAGAAAGCACTTTATACAAATGGAAAAAACAAACTCCAAATGGAGAATATCTTGCTAAAGTAGCTGATTATTTCCACGTATCTGTGGATTACCTTTTAGGTCGCGAAAATAGTGAATCTGTGTCTGATCAAAAAGATTTAAAGAAATTCTTAGATGACAATCTTAATTATGGTATGACTTATGATGGTCAAAATCTAACAGATGAAGAAAAAGAACGGTTAAAAATTGCCTTAACGCAAGTCTTTTACAAATATAAAGATAAATTTAAAAAGGATTGATGCTGTTGGAATACTCAAATTTAATAAATGAATTATGGAGTAAATATAAGACCTATAACCCTTTCACGATTTGCAATCAAAAAGAGATTCCAATTGAATATAAAGGAATAGACAAACCAAAAGGAGATACAGTTTACTTATTTGATAAACCAATCATTCTATTATCTGATTCAATATCTGAGTCTTCAGAGCGTTATTTTGTTTGCGCGCATGAACTTGCACATGTTGAATTACATGATGGATTACAGAGTTACTACACTCAAAACCACACTACTTGCGCAAAGACGGAACATGAAGCTAATCTTTTCGCATTGAATCTATGTGAAAAATTTTATGAAGAAGAAAATGGCAAAAGTCCTGAATACTTTGATGAACTTTATAAACAATTTGGTGTCAGTGAAGATATGATGGAATATCTATAAAAGATGTCCAATAACTTTGAAGACATAAAAAGCTAAGGACTATATATTTAGGAGGAACATAAATGAAAAAATTAATTACTTTAGGAGCAGCTGGCTTAGTAGCATTAACTTTAGCAGGATGTGGGAGTGAAACTAAAACAAATACAAATAGTAATGAAAAAGCTGAAAAAACAGTAAAAGGAACAACTGATAGTACAAGTGATAATACTTTCAAAGATAATACTTTTACAATGGCAAAAGAAAAAGTTTCTTACAAAATCACTAACGTAAAAACATTCCCTAGTGCAGGAGATCAAAACAAAAAAACAATCGTCTTAGAATGTGATATTACAAACAACGGAAACGAGCCCGCTGATTTAGCAGCCAAAGCAAATCCATATACATACGTTCATGCTTCACAAAAAACTAATAACGCTGAAAAAGAATTACAGCCTGGAACTATCGCTATCGATGATAATGGAAATAACCCTGAACAGGCTCGTGAAGATACTATGAATTCAAGTAAAGTTTTACCTCACAAAACAGTACAAGGTATGATTGCTTTCGATACGGTTGATGATTCCCCCGTCACTGTTACTTTTGAAAATCAAATATTTAAAAACATTGGATCAAAAACCTATAAAATCCAATAAAGATTTGTCCTAACCTTGATGACGTTAAAAGCTAGGAAAATTATTTTAGGAGGTATTATTAATGGCCAAAAAATTAAAAATTAATACATGGACAGCCATTTTTAATATTATTAATTGTGTTTTATTTACAGTTTCTTGGTTCGTCATTTTTGGTACTGCATTCACAGATGCTGCCGGTACTACATCTGGAGCAACAGGCGGCGCAGGTGCATTCTTCTATGTGATGGCTTGGATTGGCGTTATATTAAATGCTATTTGCATTTACCAATCACATAAACATGGTATCAAAATGACTGGAGGTATTTTGGGAACAATCGGTAGCGTTTGTTTCGGATTAACGGCATTACTTGCTTTTCCTGCTATTGTTTTATTAATTATTTCATGCGTATTTTTATTCCAACAACATGCTGCCAAAAATACAGATAATACAAGCATACAACATTAATGAAGAAGATTAATCATTTCTAATAACAAACAATAAAAACCACTCCTCTTCCCTCGCCAAAGTTTAGAGTAGTGGTTTACCAGAATTACCTATAAGGGCTTTTGCACCCTTTTTTTCATTATAACATAAAGGAGATGACGAGAAATGTGGATGGAAAATAAAAACGACAAGTATATGTTTCGTGAAAGCTATATTGATCCACTGACAGAAAAGAAGAAAATTGTTTCTGTAACTATGAAATCAAAGTCACGTGCATCACAAAAGCAAGCCAAAATTATTCTTTCAGAGAAAATTGAAGAAAGACTATCCAAACTTAATGGTTCAAATATTATTACCGGCCAAACCATTGAAAAATGTGTTCAAGAATGGTTACCAGAATATCAGCAATTAGTGAAACCCAATACATATTCATCTACGGTTAATACTTTTATCCCGTTTTTTAGGAAACATTTTGATTTCAATATTATTATTAATAATTTAACCGCTGAATATATTTCAAAAACTTTTGAAGATATCCAATTTAGCAATCAATATGCAATTTCTACAGTTAAACAATTGTTTGCCAAAACATGTGTATTTTTAAAATGGTGTGTAAAACATAGTTATTTGAATAAAGATGTTATTAACAATATTGATATTCAGTGGAAAAAATCAGGTCCTGTTAAAATCACTGATAAATTTCTTGAACAAAACGAATTAAATATGGTTTTGAAATATACATGGCAGAAAAATAAATCATATGGTGCATTATTAGAATGGCTCTATCAAACTGGGATGCGAATTGGTGAAGCCGTTGCTTTAAAATGGAGTGATATCGAAATCATAGACGATATTTATATTGCTCATATTGTTGGAACACTTGAATATTTACATAAAAGACCAATTAAAAGCAATTCAACAAAAACAGCATCTGGAATGCGGGATATCGAATTATCTAATCGTGCAGTTGAAATTCTTAATTTTCTGAAAGAATATCAAAATGATTCAGAGTTTATTTTTGAAAGTCAATCAGGAACACCTATATTGCCGAATTCAATTAATTTGTTTTTACGAAAAGCTAAAAAAGATTTAAAAATCAATAAACCCTTAACTACGCATATATTTCGCCATACTCATATTTCAAAGTTAGCTGAGTTAGGCGTGCCACTTTATGTTATTCAACAACGTGTAGGTCACTCAACAGGAAAAGTAACCGAACAAATTTATCTTCATGTTACAAAGAAAGCTAAAAGAAAGTTGGTGAATAAACTTGATGAACTTTAACAGTTTGGCACACCTATGGCACACTTACATTATTTTTAAACAAAATAAAAAAAGCTCTACCCTTGATATAACAAGGATAAAGCCTATAAATTAAATCAATTATTTGATTTGTGACATAACTTCGTCTACAAAGTTATCTTCTTGTTTTTCGATTCCTTCACCGACTTCATAACGGTAGAATGCTTTGATCTTACCGCCCTTTGAAGCAACGAACTTACCAACAGTTTGGTCTGAATCCTTAACAAAATCTTGGTCTTCCAATGAAATTTCTGAGAAGAACTTGTTCAACCGGCCTTCAACCATCTTTTCAATGATCTTTTCAGGCTTGCCTTCGTTCTTAGCTTCTTCAGTTAAAACTTCTTTTTCGTGAGCAACTTCGTCTGCAGGAACTTGGTCACGGTTAACATACTTCGGGTTGATAGCTGCAACGTGCATTGCAACGTCCTTAGCAGTTGCTTCATCAGCACCTTCTAAGACAACTAATACAGCAATCCGGCCACCATCGTGTAAGTATGAACCGAAGTTATCGCCGTCAGCCTTTTCAACGATTTGGAAACGACGTAAAGTAATCTTTTCACCGATAACTTGGGTTGCATCGATGTATTCATCGTTTAATGTACCGCGGTCGGTCTTGATTTCCAAAGCAGCCTTAACATCGGCAGGCTTGTTTTCAGCAAGAAGTTCACCTGTCCGCTTTACTAATGCTTGGAAACGGTCGTTTTGAGCAACGAAGTCTGTTTCAGCGTTAACTTCAACGATTACGGCTGTGTTTCCGCTAATTACAACGTTAGCTAAACCTTCAGCAGCAACGCGGTCGCTCTTCTTAGCAGCCTTTGCAATTCCCTTTTCACGTAAGTAATCGATTGCCTTGTCCATGTCGCCATCAGTTGCAACTAAAGCCTTCTTAGCAGCCATCATGCCGACACCTGTTTTATCACGTAATTCTTTAACTTGTTTTGCAGCAATTTTTGCCATGAGCCATCCTCCTCAAAGTTTTTAAATCTTTTATTAAAAAAGCTGTCATCAAACAAAAGGCTCGACGCCCACTATCTGAGACAGCCAATTATTATAAACTATTCAGCATCTGAGTCATTGTCGCCTTCAACGGCTTCAACAATGTCTTCGATTGAGTCGACTTGCTTGTCGTCTTTCTTGAATGTATCTTCTGTAACGTCTTCTTCGTCTTCGCCTTGACGACCTTCAATGATTGCGTCAGCCATCTTTGAAGTGATCAAGCGAACGGCGCGAATAGCGTCATCGTTTGATGGGATCTTAACGTCGATTTCATCTGGATCAGCGTTGGTATCAACCATTGCAACGATCGGAATGTTCAACTTTTGAGCTTCCTTAACGGCAATCCGTTCCTTACGAGGGTCAACGATGAAGATTGCATCTGGAATCCGTGGCATGTCTTCGATTCCACCAAGGAATTTTTCAAGACGGTCGCGTTCCTTAACTAACAAAGCAACTTCTTTCTTTGGAAGACGTTCGAATGTGCCGTCTTCTTCCATCTTTTTGATGTCCTTTAAGCGCTTGATCCGGGTTTGGATTGTGTTCCAGTTAGTTAAAGTACCGCCTAACCAACGGTGATTTACATAGTATTGACCTGCACGCTTTGCTTCTTCTTCGATTGCGTCTTGAGCTTGTTTCTTTGTACCAACAAACAATACAACGCCATCATCAGCAGCAATGTTCTTCATGAAATCGTATGCTTGGTCAATCAACTTAACAGTCTTTTGTAAGTCGATGATGTAAATTCCATTCCGTTCCGTGAAGATGTACTTCTTCATCTTAGGGTTCCAACGACGTGTTTGGTGTCCGAAATGTACACCGGCTTCAAGTAATTGTTTCATTGTAATTACTGACATTACAATACCTCCAAAATAGTTTTTTATCCTCCCCTATGTTCAATTGAACCGGAACTTGAATGTTCAAGCACTTCCCGTTCCATCGCATAAGGTGTGAATTAGTGTATGAAACACTTTTCTAATTATACTTAAATCCTTTTAAAATTGCAATAATAAATTAATCAATTTCAACGACCGGATTCGTCATTTTGCCATCATTCAAGTAGGTTGCGGCACAGTTCAATGCAACTTCGACCATGTTCTTAACCGCTTCAGTGGTGTAAAAGGCAATGTGCGGCGTGATCAAAACGTTATTCCGTTCATTTAAGTTGTTAAAAATCGGATCATCGATCTTTTGCCCCGTTAAGTCATGATCAAAAATCGGTAATTCATGTTCATAAGTATCCAATGCTGCTCCACCGACTTTGCCACTGTCTAACGCCTTAATCAAGGCTTCTGAATCAATCAACGTTCCGCGAGCAGTGTTAATAATCATGACGCCATCTTTCATTTGACTAAATGCTGTATTATCCAACAAATGGTAGTTATCCTTCGTTGCAGGCATGTGGAGCGTGATCACATCTGCCTTGCGGTACATTTCTTCCATTGAATCAACGTACATTCCGCGTTTTTCCAATTCAGGATTGTGATAAGGATCAAATGCAATGACCTTGGCTCCCAAACCATCAAGCAAATTGATCACTGCCCGACCAATTCGCCCAGTCCCAGCAACACCAACCGTCATTTGATTGATCTGCCGACTGATATTCGGTTCCCACCGATAATCTTGATGGCTCATTTTTTCATCAAAAATCTTAATATGCCGCACAAGTTGCATGATTTGGGTAATTGTAAATTCTGCAATTGCACTCGGCGAATATGCTGGAACATTTGTAATCGGAATCAAATTATCCTTGGCTGCATCCAGATCAATATTATCAATCCCAATATTCCGAATCGATAGGATCTTGATCCCTGCATCCTTCATTTTTTCAAAATATTCACGCTTATACGGCGTCGTTTGCAAGCCGATGATTCCATCGTACCCTTTAATTAAATCAATATTCTTTTCTGAAAGCAGATCCGGAACGAGTTTGATTTCCGCACCGTTTTCTTGTTCCCAATTTTTAAAGTATGGTTCTTCGTCTTTCCGAACGCCAAATGCAATTAACTTCATTTTCAAAAAACCTTCTTTCTGTTCATGCTTATATTATATCCATGATGACTCTAAAACACCATGATTAAGCAAGAACTGTTCCTTTTTTTTGCGGGATTGATGTTTGAATGCATATTCGGCTTTTAATGCGGCCGACTTCGTTTCAAATTCTTCATGATAAAGCAATTTAACTGGGCGCCGCGTTTTAGTGTATTTGGCACCCTTCCCTGCGTTATGCGTAGCAACTCGTTTCGCAACATCATTGGTAAATCCGCCGTAAAACGTTCCGTCCGCGCACAACAAGACATACATATAATATTTACTTTCCATATAAAATTTCCTTAATCGTTGGCGTGTATTCATTTTGATCAGTATAGGTGATCACCGGTGGTAAAAACTTCAAACCATCTGACTTTCCATCCTTGATTGCTTCAATCAAGACCATGTTGGCATCTCTTCCCTGCTTCGGATAAATCAGCTTGATCCGTTTCGGTGCAAGTCGATGAGCCTGCATCGTATCTAAAATTTCGATCAACCGGTCCGGACGGTGAACATAGTATGCTTTGCCGCCCGTTTTTAATAATCCACTGGCAACTTTGACCGTATCCTCCAACGTGACCGCAATTTCATGCCGCGCAAGTGCTAAATACTGATTAGGATTCTTTTTACTTTGCGGCAGCGTTTTAAAGTACGGCGGATTGCATGTAACAACGTCATACGAATCCTTCTCAAGGAATGAAAATGCATCTTTGAGGTCCCGGTTATAGACCTTGATGCGATCGGTCAGCTCGTTTAATTCCAAACTGCGCTGGTTCATATCCGCCAATCGAGATTGAATTTCAACCTGGTCGATCCGACCAGCAAATTTTTTACTGATAAATAATCCAACTGCGCCGTTTCCAGCACACAAGTCAACTGCTTTCCGGTCTGGGCGACTGACAGATTTCACAAAATCTGCAAGTAAAACCGCATCAAGCGAAAACGAGAAAACATCAGCGCTTTGAATAATTTGCAAATTCTCCGCTAACAGCGAATCTACCCGTTCATTTTCATATAACTTGACTTTTTCCATAACCTTCCTCACTAATTTATTAAATTTACTTGAAAGTTGTTGTAATTTTTTGCATACTAAAATGGATTAAAAACGAAAGGAGTGACACCATGTTTTATAATTTTATGCGCCGGGGTGTTGCATTTCTTGTTCGAATCTTTAACGGTAAACTAACCGTTTTAAATAAAGAAAAGCTTCCTGAAGGCAATTATATCCTTGTCGGGCCGCATCGAACATGGTTTGATCCACTTTTATTTGCCCTTGCTGCTGCCCCAAAGCAGTTTGCATTTATGGCAAAAAAAGAACTCTTTAAAAATCCAATTTTAAAATTTATTTTAACACATGCCAACGCATTTCCGGTTGACCGTGAAAATCCGGGACCATCGGCAATCAAAACGCCTGTTAAATGGCTCCGTAATCAAGACATGTCACTGATCATGTTTCCATCCGGAACCCGGCATTCACAAGCAATGAAAGGCGGCGTGACCTTGATTGCTAAAATGGCCAACGTTCCGATCGTTCCAGCCGTTTATCAAGGCCCGTTAACCTTTAAGACATTGCTTTCCCGGAAAAAAATCACCGTTGCAATTGGCGACCCGATCGTCGTTGACCGGAAAATGAAATTGAATGACGAAAACCAGCAAAAAATCATTTCGCAAATGGAACAAGCCTTTGATAAGCTGGATGACCAAATCGACCCGAATTTTGTATACGTTGATCCGGCAACGAAGAAAACTAAATCATCAAAAGAAGGTGTGACAAAACAGTAAAAACGAGCGAATCGCGCCAGCATAGATTCGGAGGTTTTCGAATTAGCTACGCGTCACTACTCAGCTCGTTTGTTTTGGAACCCGATTATGCGGATATAGCAAAGAGGTTGCGACTAATGTCACAACCTCTTTTTCGCAATTCAATCAATTATCTTTTCTTCTTGCTATTTTCTTTAGCATAGCTGGCCTTCATTGAAGTCATCATTTGGTTGATCTTCCGTTGTGATGGCTTTTGACCCATTTGAAGCATCATGGTTTTAAGCATTTGTTCGTTGAATGGTGGATTCTTCTTCAAGTAGTTTTCAAGATACTTCTTTGCAGCAAAAAAACCAATTGCAAATCCAGCAATCACACCAATGATTACAAGTAAAACTACAATTCCTGTTGACAAGATCCTTTCCTCCTTACGACTAACATAGTTATCATTTTAAGCGAAAAAAGCTAAAAAATAAAGCCTTCATTCCAAATTATAATTAATCATCCCGCAAGCCGCGTTCGCGTTGAATCCGTTTTACCTTTTCGGGAGTAACTTCTTTTCCATCCTTATCGTAAACCTGAAGCATTTCGATGTGACTTCTGAAGTTTTCCCGGAAAAGTGAAAGGTAAGTTTCACGCAACCGCTTTTGTTCAGCTTGTTCTTCCTCAGTCAAACCCTTGTCTTTTTTCTTGTGAGCAAGTTCATTGATTCGATCGATCAAATCTTGAGGAATTGCACCGCCGCGTTGTTCATTTTGTTCGTTCGTTGATTTATCTTCCGTCATCGCTCAGTGCCCCTTTCTTTAAAGTGTTTAATTTAATTCTACAAAAGAAAATCTTAAATTTCAATGATGGCGAACCTTTGTTTGTTTTTAGCAAAAAGATGTGCTAACATTTAAATCAATAAGAAGATCGATAAAGGAGTTTATTATGAGTAAGCCGATTGAAGAACGCCAAATGAGAGTTCTCCGTTTTATTTATGAAACGGTCCAAGAAAAAGGTTATCCGCCAACCGTCCGCGAAATCGGTGAAGCCGTTGAGCTTTCGTCAACATCAACGGTTCACGGCCACCTTGCACGGTTAGCCAAACGCGGATTTATTGTAAAAGATGCAACCAAACCGCGGGCAATCGAAGTTACCCCGGCTGGAATGGAAGCATTAGGAGTTTCAAATTCAAAGCCTGACGCAATTCCAATGATTGGAACGGTTACTGCTGGTCAGCCAATCTTAGCAGTTGAAGAAACCACGGACTATTTCCCGCTTCCGCCTAACTTTGATACCGCCGATGATTTATTTATGTTGACGATTCGCGGTGAGAGTATGATCAATGCTGGAATTTTTAACGGTGACAAGGTCATTGTCCGGAAGCAATCAACCGCCGATAATGGTGAAATTGTAATTGCAATGACCGACCAAAATGAAGCAACTTGCAAACGGTTCTTCCGCGAAGCACATAATTACCGCTTGCAACCTGAAAACGATACGATGGACCCAATTATCCTTGATCATGTCAAGATTTTAGGAAAAGTGATTGGTTTATACCGTGATTATATTAAATAAAAAGGCTGTGACGTAAATCACAGCCTTTTTGTTATATCCGCATAACCGGGTTCCAAAACAAACGGGCTGCGACGCACAGCTAGTGGAAGTTCAAAAACCTCCCCGAATCTTTGCTGCATGATTCGTTCGCTTTTCTGCTTCCACCACGCTCGTTTTTAACGTTTTGTCAGCCCTTTTTATTTTTTATCTGATCCGCCATTTGAATTAATTCATCGGCATGTTTTAACGTTAGTTCAGTGATTTCTGAACCGGATAACATGCGCGCGATTTCGCGAATTCGAGTCTGAGCAGTTAATTTTTGAACACTGGTTTCGGTCCGCCCATCAATGACCTTCTTTGAAATAAAGTAATGGTGATCGGCAATCGCTGCCACCTGTGGCAAGTGCGAAATACACAAGACCTGCGAATTACGAGAAATTTGCGAGATCTTTTCGGCAATTGCTTGTGCGACTCGACCGCTGACCCCCGTATCAACTTCATCAAAAATAATGCTTGTAACGCCTTGCTGTTGCGAGAAAATCGTCTTTAATGCCAGCATGATTCGTGAAAGTTCCCCACCAGACGCAATTTTGGCAAGCGGTCCCATCGATTCACCTGGGTTAGTTTGAATGTAAAATTCAACATCATCTAATCCGGTTGAAGTTAATTCTTGGCTGCCGCTGAACTTGACCTTAAAAACAGCCTTATCCATATACAGTGCACTTAATTGGTGATGAATTGCCTTTTCCAACTCATGCGCTGCTTGATGACGGTGACTTGAAAGTGTCTGTGCCAACCTATATGCCGTATCATAAGCTGCCTTAACCGCCTTTTCCTGTTCTTCTGAGCTTTCTGCACTGTCTTGCATTTCGGCCAATTCCTGTTTAATTTTTTGGCCATAATCAATTACCTGTTGAACGGAGTCGCCGTATTTTCGTTTTAATTGATGAATCAAATCCAAACGCTGTTCAATTTGGTCAAGCCGGTTTTCATCCCATTCCATTGAATCTAATTGGTTATTGATCTCGTGCGAAACATCTTGCAGATTATAAAATGCATCGGAAACTTTCTCGTAAATTCCGTTCAAATCGCTTGAAAGATCTGAAATCTTTTCAAGTTCATCCATTGTCGTCCCAAGTTGACCGATCACATCCACATTTTCACCCATCAATGCCTGATAGCAGTTTTCAAGTGCATCATGAATTGTTTGGTAATTATCAAGCTGATCCTTTTCTTCAACCAACTTTTCTTCTTCATGCGGAACGAGTTGGGCACTTTCAATTTCATTAAGTTGAAATTGCAAAATATCCAGCCGTTGAGCCCATTCTTTTTCATTGGCTTCTCGTTTTTCAAGCGTCGTTTTTAATTTACGGTATTGCTGGTATGCATCCTGATAACGCCGCAATTCATCACGTAAATGGTGATCATATTCATCCAATAAACTAAGGTGCGTTTCTGGACGCATTAATGACTGGTGCTCATTTTGACCATGAATATCGATCAGCATCTCGCCAACTTTCCGTAATGAAGTTAAGTTAACCAATACTCCATTAATCCGGCAAACGTTTCTTCCTGCTTGGTACAAATCCCGTTGAAGGATCAACGTTTGATCTTCATGATCAATTCCTAAATCGTCAAGAATTTGGAAAACCGGGGCTGAAGCTGGCAAAACAAATTGGCCTTGAAGAACGGCCTTCGCAGCCCCCTTGCGAATAAAATCAACTGAACCGCGGCCACCAGCCAAAAGGCCTAAGGCATCGATAATGATCGATTTCCCAGCACCTGTTTCCCCGGTTAAAACCGTCATTCCAGCTTGGAAATCAATATCTGCTTCTTCAATGATCGCAAAGTCTTTAATTCTTAGTTCTTGAAGCATATTAATCCCCTTCCTTTGATTATTGGTTTTGTAACGTTGCATGGGCCTGTTGAACGACTCGATGCGGATCAATTTCAGGTGCAATTTGGCCTTCCCGGTCCACGGCCCTTAAATGAATCAAGAACTCAATATTCCCATGACCACCCGTAATTGGTGAAAAGTCCAAGTCGCAAACATCGTATTGGTTTTCAACCGCAAAGTTAATGATCATGTTGATGACTTCTTCATGAACTTTTGGATCATGAATGATTCCATGCTTGCCGACTTTTTCCCGGCCGGCCTCAAATTGCGGCTTGATCAACGCTACCAAATCGCCATTTTCCTTCAAAATTGGATGAAGCGGCGGCAAAATCAACTTTAATGAAATGAAAGAAACGTCCGTGGTTGCAAATTCCGGCTGTCCCTCCGTAAAGTCTTCTGGTTTGCTGTACCGAAAATTGGTATTTTCCATAACAACGACCCGCGGATCCTGTCTTAATTTCCATACAAGTTGGTTCGTTCCGACATCAAGTGCATAAACTTGTTTTGCTCCTTTTTGAAGCGCAACATCCGTAAAGCC
Organism: Ligilactobacillus sp. 110_WCHN; assembly: GCF_030518115.1. NCBI lineage: Bacteria > Bacillati > Bacillota > Bacilli > Lactobacillales > Lactobacillaceae > Ligilactobacillus > Ligilactobacillus sp. 110_WCHN. The sequence goes on along the minus strand of NZ_JAULLI010000008.1, from coordinate 45,464 downwards.
GCCGGTTGAAGAACCAATATCGAGGACAATCTTGTTGCGCACAGATAATTTAAAAACTTTAAGTGCTTTTTCAAGTTTCAGTCCGCCCCGGCTGACATACGGCATTTTGGTCCCTTTAAAATGCAGTTTAGCCTCCGGATCAATTTTCATTCCCGGTTTATCAAGCCGTTCTTCATTTTCACCTAAAATTTCACCCGCCATAACGGCGCGCTTCGCCTGTTCGCGGCTGTCAAAAAGTCCCTGTTTTACAAGTAATACATCAATTCGTTCTTTTTTCATGCTTTATCCTTTATCTTAAAATAATTTAAAAAATCAGCTAGTAATGAAATATCAATTCCATCCCGTTGAAGCACCGCAAGACTTTCACGCATCAATTGAATTGAATGGCGTAATTCTTTCTGGGCTCCTTCAAGCCCCAACAATCCCGGATAGGTATTCTTATTTTCAGCTTGATCTTTATGAACTTTCTTTCCTAGTTCAGCCTCTGTTCCCACAACATCGAGGATATCATCATAAATTTGAAACGCCAATCCAAACTGAATTCCAAATTGCTTTAATGCATCCTGCTGGTTCGCAGAAACGTTACTCAGTAATCCACCCGCATAACAGGCATATTGAATCAAAGCGCCGGTTTTCCCGCGATGAACACGTTGAAGCTTGGCCAACGTTAATTGATGCTGTTCACCTTGAATGTCGCCAACTTGCCCATTGACCATGCCTTCAGGACCCGCTGCCTTGCTTAATGCATGGACTAATTTAATCTGAATTGCTGGGTCAAGCTCTAACCGGCTTAACCACTCAAAAGCAGTCGTCAGCAACCCGTCGCCAGCTAATACCGCCATTGCTTGCCCATAAACCTTATGGTTCGTTGGTTTCCCACGCCGCAAATCATCATTATCCATTTCCGGCAAGTCATCATGAATCAGCGAATACGTGTGAATTAATTCCAAACTTGATGCGGCTTGCAGGTCCAAATCAGAATACGTTCCCTTAAATGTTTGACAAATTGCCAAAATCAAAAGCGGCCGCAACCGTTTGCCACCCGCATCAACTGAGTAGCGCATTGCTTCCTTTAAAACCGAGTAACTTTCTAACCCGACAAGGTATTCATCAAGGCACTGATCAATTTTTGCAATCGTTGCCTGTTTAAACTCTTCAACTTGATTATTCTTCATCTGAATTTCCTTTTTTAAATAACTTTTCGTTTCCTTGATCATCAACAACATGGGTCAATGTCTTTTCCGCATTTTCCAACGTATCCTGGAGATGTTTGCTTAACTTCATTCCCGCTTGGAATTGATCAAGCGCCTCTTCCAATGGAACGTCACCCTGTTCCAGGTGATTTACGATTTGTTCGAGTTGATTTAACTGTTCTTCAAATGTTGGTTTTGCTGTACTCATGATTGATCCTTTCTAACTTCCTGAACTTCAACTTGTGCTATCCCGTCTTTCAAATGAAGACTCAGCTGATCGTGGACGGTCAAAGAATCAACCGACTTGATCACCTGGTCATTCGAATCCGTTACGTACGAAAATCCTCGTCCCATAACGTTGAGGGGATTCAACAGCGCCAAGGCATGGTTCGCGCGCAGATACTGTTGTTCTTTCGCCGTCACTAAGTTTTTCGTGCGTTCAATCAAATGTTCTTCTAAATTAGCCACCCGATGCTGCCGCTCCTGAATCAACTGCTGCGGACTACACTTTTGTAATTTCCCATTTAAAACTAAAAGCCGTTGATGTTCAGTTTGTAATTTTTGTTGAACATTCCCTAAAAGACGGGTTTCAAGCAGGTCAATTTTTTGGATAAACCCATCATATAACCGTTCAGGCTGCCGAAAAATATATGATTTTTCCAACTTTAAGAGCCGTTGCTGTTTAAGCTGAATTATCCGTTTCATTGCCTGGGCAAGACGGATTTGATAATCTTTCAGTTTCAAGATCTCATCAGCTAAAACCGGAGTTGCCAACTCGGCGGCGGCTGTCGGCGTTGCTGCGCGCACATCAGCTGCTAAATCCGACAGGGTCGTATCCGTTTCATGACCGACAGATGAAATTACCGGAATTTTGCTATCTGCAATTGCACGGGCAACCGCTTCTTCGTTGAACGGCCATAAATCTTCAATCGAACCGCCCCCGCGTCCAATAATGATCGTATCAAAGTCTCCGCGGGCATTAACTTCTTTTAGCCGTCCAACCAGTGAATCCTTCGCATATTCGCCTTGAACTTCGGCTGGGAACAAAACAAGTTGAACGATTGGATAACGGCGGCGCGTTGTCGTAATAATGTCCCGAATAACTGCCCCGGACGGACTTGTAATGACTGCAATTCGCTTTGGAAATTTAACAAGCGGACGTTTCGGCCGACTGAAAACTCCTTCTTGAGCCAACTTCGCTTTTAACTGTTCATAAGCTTGATACAAGGCCCCGACACCATCCGGCTGCATCGTTTCAATGTTGATTTGATATTTCCCGGTTTGTTCGTAGACCTCAATTCTGCCGGTTACCAGGACTTTCATCCCATCTTCAGGAACAAATTTGATTCGGTTAAAGTTTGATTGAAACATCACCGCTTCAATTTTGGCATTTTCGTCCTTAATACTAAAGTATTGATGTCTTTCCCGTAACCGAAAATTTGAAATTTCCCCGACTAAGTACACGCGCTCAAGATACGGATCATATGTAAATTTGCGGGCAATGTACTTGGTTAAAGCCGTAACGGTTAAATAGTCTTTCCGTTCCATTTAAATACTTCTCTCTGCAATTTCAATCGTTTGTTTTAAAAGCATCGCAATCGTCATCGGGCCGACTCCGCCAGGAACCGGCGTCATAAATGCCACTTTATCCGCTGTTGAAGCAGCTTCAACATCACCAACTAATTTTCCAGCTTCATTACGATTCATTCCAACATCAATGACAACTGCGTTGGATTTAAAATAATCGCCTGTCAAAAATTCGGCTTTGCCAACAGCTACGATCACCACGTCAGCTTCCCGGGTGATTTCCTTTAAATTACGAGTATGACTGTGAGTTACAGTAACCGTTGCATTCGCATTCAGCATCATTGCAATCATCGGCATCCCGACAATTTTGCTGCGACCTACAATCACGACCCGTTTTCCATCGAGTTGAATACCGTATTTTGCCAACAAGTGCATTATTCCATTCGGCGTACACGGGGCAAGTTCTCCCTTATTCATAAATAGTTTACCAATGTTTTGCGGGTGAAAGCCATCAACGTCTTTTGACGGCAAAATCGCTTGAATCACCCGATCCTCGTTGATTCCTTGCGGCAACGGCAACTGAACGAGAATTCCGTGAACTTGCGGATCATTGTTTAATGAATAAATTAAATCAATAATCTCGTTTTCACTTGTTGAAGCCGGTAAAACATTATCAAGCGTTTTAACCCCAACCTTTTGTGCTGCTCGTTTTTTATTGCGAATATATACCTGACTTGCAGGATCATCGCCGACAAGGACAACCGCTAGGCACGGGGTAATCCCCTTATCTTGAAGACGGTGGACCCGCGTCTTTAATTCTTCTTTAATTTCATTTGAAAGCTTTTTCCCATCCAGTTTCGTTGTCACCAAAATCAATCTCCCTTAATTATTCATACTATGATTTTAGCATATCTCTTTCAAAATAATTATTTGAAAAAGGAATTTGGATAAGAAAAAAAGATTGCGGTATGCCGCAATCTCTTTCCTTTAAATAAAATTCGAAAGAACGCCGTTAATAAACCCGCGTTGCTTTTCATCACTAAATTCCTTTGCAAGTTGAAGGGCTTCGTTCAGCGCAACCTTATTCGGAATTTCATCACAATTTTGAATTTCGTATAATCCTAACCGTAAAATGATCAAATCCGTTTTTGGTAACCGGCTTAACGTCCATTTTGAATTAAGCTTTGAAGCAATTTCGTCGTCAAGTTCAGCTTGATGACTTAAAACTCCTTGAACTAATTCACGCAAATAATCTGGACATTTTGAAACGTGCTTTTCTTCAAGCAGATTATCAACAACGGTCATCACATCAGTATCAGGATTACTATTCACCGCGAATAAAGCTTGAAAAGCAACCTCTCGAATTTGGTGTCTTGTAATACTCACTATTCTTCACCGTTTTCTTCTGCAAAAGGATTATTTGGATCGATCGTTGGTTCTTGCTTCTCAGGAACAATTCCTTGAATGTGAACATCAACAACATCCAATTTCAATCCAGTCATAAACAAAACTTGTTGTTTTACCTTTTCTTGAATCTCATATGCAACTTTCGGCACTGAAACCCCATAGTTAAGTAATGCATAAACGTCGACTTTTAATGATGAATCTTTTTGATCAAGCTTAACGCCTTTACTCCGATTTTCCTTGCCAAAAAGCTTTGAAACACTATTGGCTAACGAACCCCGCATTGAGTATACGCCGTCAACTTGACTTGCTGCGATTCCAATAATGACCTCAACAACTTCGGGCGCAATCTTAATTTCGCCTAAACTAGGTTCTTGACTTGCTAAAATGATGTTATTATCTTCAGCCATTATTAATAGCCTCCTTTAAATTATGCACGTGAAATGTAAGTACCATCTGATGTATTGATTGTAAGCGTATCGCCTTCGTTGATAAAGAATGGAACTTGAACAACTAATCCAGTTTCCATTGTAGCTGGCTTTGAACCACCCGATGATGTGTCACCCTTAATGTTTGGTTCAGTTTCAGCAACGACCAAATCAACAGTATTTGGCAATTCAAGTCCTAAAGTTTCTGAATCATGCATGATAACCTTAACAAGCATGTTTTCCTTTAAGTACTTGATTTCGTCTTCGATTTGAGCCTTGTTTAATTCAAGTTGTTCGTATGTTGAAGTATCCATGAAGACGTAGTTGTCACCATCAGCATACAAGTATTGCATTTCTTTCCGATCGATTTGGGCTTGTTCTACCTTTTCACCAGCACGGAATGTCTTTTCTTGAACAGCACCTGTCCGTAAGTTTTTAAGTTTTGAACGAACGAAGGCTGAACCTTTACCTGGCTTAACGTGTAAGAATTCAACGACCCGCCATAATTCGCCATCAATTTGAATTGTTAATCCTGTTTTAAAATCATTTACAGAAATCATTTTTTGTCCTCCTCAGGTAAAAATTTCGAATTTCCGATACATAGTTAAAGAAATCACTATACTGAATATTTTCACGTGAATTCTTTATTTTGTCAAGCAGATTATTAGAGTTCCGTTAATCCCAGATCAAAATCAGTCAAATTTTCAAACCCGTTCGCCGTAACCAATAAATCATTTTCCAATCGAATACCGCCAACTCCGGGAACGTATACTCCCGGTTCGATCGTGATTACCTGGCCAGCTTGAAGCGGTTCATCACTGCGGTAGCTTAACGTTGGCATTTCGTGGATCGACCGGCCGATTCCATGACCGATTCCGTGGGTAAAGTACTGATCAAGGTGATAGATCTGCAAAACATCATTTGCTTTTTGCCAAAGAGCAGAAACCGGCAATCCCGGAGCAACCATTTGCATTGTTTCAAGAAGAGCATCCTGAACAGCCGCCGTTAACCGGTGAATTTCGGGTGATTGAACTCCCATTCCGCAGACCCGGGTAACATCAAACGTATATCCTTGATAAAAGTAACCATAATCAACCAGAATCAAATCACCAATTTGAATTTTACGCGTTGAATTAACACTATGCGGTTTGACCGTATTATCAATTCCGGTTGCAATAATCGGGTCAAATGATGCCTTATCAGCTCCTAGCCGCCGCATTTCAAAATCAAACCGGTCAGCCACTTCCTTTTCTGAAAATCCCGGTTTAAGAATTTCAGTAAGTAAGCGAGCATAGCCTTGTTTAGCCAATGCCGCTGCCTTTTTTAAATTCTGAATTTCAGCATCACTTTTGACCGCCCGCAAAGATTCGATCACATTTTCAGTTGGAACGATGTCCGCAACTGAGTTTTCATCTAAATAATCATAGTCATGATAACTAATCGAGGCTTCAAACCCGACGGCTACCAAGTGATCTTCTTCAAATAACTGACACGCGGTTTGAAAATAATCACTCGTGATTCGGTAATCTGTAATCGTCTGGGTCATCAGCTCAACCTGAAACCGGGCGTCACTAATCAGATAAGCTGTTTGATCAGTAATCAAAAGCAATCCTTCATCACCGGTAAATCCTGAAAGATAATTAATATTGACCGGATCAGTTACCAGGAAACCATCCATATGATGATCCCCAATAAAGGTTTGAACCTTCTTGATTCGCGTATGATATTCCGTTTTATTCATCATAATCCCTCACTTAACAAAAAAGAGGCTGGACTTTCGTCACAGCCTCTTTCAAAATACATTAGTCAGCAACTGGGTAAACAGATACTTGACGTTTGTCACGGCCTTTGCGTTCGAAACGTACAACACCTTCAACCTTAGCAAATAATGTATTGTCGCCACCCATACCTACGTTTACACCTGGGTAGATATGTGTACCGCGTTGACGGTAAATGATTGAACCGCCCTTTACAAGTTGACCATCAGCACTCTTAGCGCCTAAACGCTTTGAACGTGAGTCACGACCGTTGGCAGTTGAACCGCCACCTTTTTTGTGAGCAAAGAATTGCAAGTTCATTAACATAACAGTTGCACCTCCTCAATGCTTATTTTATCTTGATGTATTTACCATAACTATTCGCAACATCCCGTAAACCAAGTTCAAAACTTTGAAGCAGTAATTGAACATTCGGAAGTTGCACTTGGTCATCGGAAAGCTCAACTTTAAGGAACCCGCCATTTTCATCGTCCGACAAAACTTGCGGTTTGCTCTGAGCAAGCTTTTCTAAACTATTAACGGTATTGATTGCAAGAACAGACACCGCGGAACAGACAATATCTTGTCCGTATTCACCGGCATCTGCATGCCCTTTTAATTCAAATCCAGAAAGTTTCCCGGACCGATAATTAAAATGTGCTTGAATCAAAATATCAACCAACTTTCAATTAAGCGTTGATTTCGTCAATAACAACCTTTGTATATGGTTGACGATGACCTTGCTTTGTGTGTTGGTGTTTCTTGGGCTTGTACTTGAAAGTTACAACTTTCTTTGCACGGCCTTGCTTTTCAACTGTTCCCGTAACGGTTGCACCTTCAACTAATGGTGTTCCGATAACAGTCTTTTCACCACCAACTAAGACAACTTGATCAAAAGTTACTTTGTCGCCAGCCTTAACGTCTAACTTTTCAACGTAGATAGCTTGACCCTTTTCAACTTTTAATTGCTTGCCACCAGTTTTAATGATTGCGTACATCTTGTGCACCTCCTTAATTAATCCTTAGACTCGCCGTAATTTAGTGGTTCATATGAACACTTAAACTTAAAACGTGCGGTTGCAGTTGTACTATGCACAAGTACAACAGTTGTAGTTTATCAAAATCCAACCAACTCGTCAAGGCTCATCCTACTTAAAGATTAAATTGACTTTTAAGAATAATCATCATATAATACTAACGTTGTTGAAATGGTTCGGTAGCTCAGCTGGATAGAGCATCCGCCTTCTAAGCGGATTGTCGAGAGTTCGAATCTCTCCCGAATCACCATTCGTGCACGTTCACTAATTGAACGTGCTTTTTATTTACTCAAAAAGGAGATGCGATCATAAATCGCATCTCCTTTTCCATTACTAATTTTGATCATACATCTTCAAGTACTGAGCTTCAATTTCTTGTTCATCGAAGTCTAAATCGATCAGCCCCAGTTTCAAATACATGTGCCAAGCATGAACTAAGGCTTGCGGTTGCCGGTTAAAGTAGCACTTGTTGATTTGCTGCTGAATGATCAAATAAACCGTTGCAAACGAATCGCTCTTCCACTTTTGTCCGATTTGATTTAGATCTTCATCCGACATCAACATGATATAGGCCCATTCTTTGAAGTTGGCCATTTCAAAGAAGTCACGCATCCCGTGGCAATAACTTTCAAGCAATTCTGCTTTCGGTGCCTTGGCTTGAATCTTCGTAAACAGATTTGCCAAACTTAAATTGACATTCACAACCAAATTACTGTATTTTTCGTCAAGCGTAATTTTTTTCGCAGGCAGCATTTCCGGAAAAGCACTTTGCCGTGCTAATCCAAGCATTCGATTAAAATCCACCATCTTCACCTTCTATAAATTAGTAGTAACGCGGATCATTCTTGATTTCAAGGCTTTCAAGGTTTTCCAAGTACCAATCACGAATGAAATCATACTTATTCAATACATCAAACCATGAAATTCGATTATCAGGATCGTTGATTTTAATTATCCACTGACCATTTTCCTGAGGTTCAACTGCCATTTTAATGCCTCGGCTCAATTCTAATTCAGCTTCATTATGCATTCCGGTAATCAACATGTAACCTGCATTTGAAGCATTGATGAATAATTTATCCAATGCAATTTGCGGCATTTGATCATCCATAATTGCATACGATGCATAATTCGATGGATCTAAAATGTTGAAATCAACATCAAATCCATAATCTTCCTTCATGAATTTTCCAATCGCAAGTAATTGAAGTTCAAACTTCCGTAACGTTTCTTCATTGATTTCCTTCTTCAACTTAACGATCAGTAAGTTTGTTAGCGCTTCGCTATTGAAAAGAAGCAAGTGCTTATTAAAATCAATAAAGAATAACGCTTCTTGAGTATGTTGTTCAACGTAGTAAGCACTCCCGTCTGGATTTTCCACAAACGTAAAGTACCCTAACTTGTCGATTCCCGGAAATTCATGATACAGTTCATCATTTTGCTCGTTGGCTTGTAAAACCAATTTTTCTGCTTGATGCAAACCAAGAAGGCGGCTTAAAAAGATCAAATAAAAGTCCGGCCGCGTATATTGTTGCGGGTAAATCAAATATGCCGAGTCAAGTTGATATGTCGATAATTGTTGAATCGACTTCAATAAAGCCATCGCATCATCCGTTGTAATCAATTGATTTAAAATCTCGGTAAAGTGGATCCCGTTATCCAGATTTTTCTTCAATTGATCGCGATATGCCATTAAGCGGCCCGTTGTACTTAATGAACGGGCATCCTTACTTTTTTGTTTTGTTGTTCCATCTGGGAAAAACGTTACCGTTTGTAATTTTTCGCTCATCTTATCTCACCTATTTTTCTGCAGCAATCAAATTTGCGATGTAGTCGCGATAAAGGGTCTTGTTCTTCGCTTCAAAGTTTTCAAAGTTCCCGAATTTCGATACGATACTTTGCTTTTCGTATCCAATTAACGTATCTTCCTTTGATAAGGCTAAAACCGTTTCTTCGTTATCTCGGATCGTCCGGTATGCGTCATTGGCTTCTTCATCAAGCTCAGTTAAATGACTTAATTGGTCAACCAACTTTTGCTTTGATTCACGTTGCTTTGAACTTTCCCATGGCATTACTTTTTCTTGAGAAACTGCCTTGATTTGAGCCCGTAATTTTTCTTTTTGCTGATCACGTTCATCTTGAGAGTCGATCAAACTTTGCAACCGTTCGTTTTCTTTTGAAAGCCGTTCGATTGCATCACTGTTTAACCGTTTGTTTTCGTATTCAAGTTCAAACGCCTTCGATAATTTTTCGTATTCGCGTTTGTCGAAATGAAATTCAACGTTCAAAACGTCAACGGTTCCGAAAAGTCTTCGGCCCCACCAATTTCCAAAATAAAATTGAAAATTCCCCGGAGCGGTTTCTTCGAAGTAGAAAAATGGGTACATTTCATTTAAGTATTTGATCAGCTTTTGGCTTAAAAATGCACTGATTTTTGGTTGAATATCTTCAACTAACTTTTCGTTTTCTGTATCTTGAGCACCGTGGCGGGCATGTAAAATTTCATCAGAATACTTTTTTGAATTAATAAGTTCATATACTTGACGGTCATCTTGATCATCAATTGCCTTTGCTAATGTCTGTAAATATTGAATCTTGCCTGTTACAGCTTCGGTTAATGTTTTTGTAGCTTCATCATGATCTGATAAAGTGAACTGATTTTCATTTGTCATAAAAATCTCCTCTTATTACTATAAAATAAAAACATTGCTTTATTTCTATTCTGACAAAAAACGCCATCAAAAGCAATGTTTCATTTATAAATTACCTGATTGTTGTTATTTATTTCACAACATATTGCCGTTGATAATCTTCAACCCCTGCAAACACAAATTTTGCAGGATCAGTACTGATATCAAGTTTCCGGGTCTTATCACTGATCTTGATCCGTGAATTATAAACATCTTCATATTCGGCAACGTTCAGTTGTTTCCGGGCATCCAAGACCTTTTGGAATGCTTCGTGTTCAATGTTCTGGTCAAATCCTGGACGAAGTAAGCCTGAGTAGAATTCACCTTGCGCACCTGAACCATAACTGTACAGCCCTAGTCGCATTCCGGCTTTAAGATCCGTTGAATTTTCAAGTAATGAAAGCAGTCCTAAGTACAATGAACCGGTATAAAGGTTTCCGATTTGGTTGCTGTACCGCCGAACATTTTCAAATTCATGCGTTAAGTGAGCAGCAACTGTTGGATCTGCATCCTCGATCGCAATCTTTAATGCTTTAAAACCTTCCTTTGTGTATGGTAAATGGAATAACATTGCATCAAATTTTGAAATATCAAATCCAGTGTTATCTTGGTATTCTTTAAAAACATGCTTAAAGAATTCAAGGTAAACGTTGGTTGAATACTTACCATCAACTAAAGCTTCATCAAAGCCTAACGGACGCCAGAAGTCCATTACATCGTCAGCCCAGTAAGTTGCATCATCCTGGACAGCTAAGATCCGCGGATTCCGACTGATCAACATTGCAACAGCCCCGCCGCCTTGGGTTGGTTCACCCTTGGTTGCTAACCCGTAACGCGCGTTATCAGCTCCGATTACGAGCACTTTTGAATCTGGGTTCATTGCGATGTGACCATGAGCAAAATGAATTGCAGCAGTTGCTGCGTAGCAGGCCTGTTTTAATTCAACGACCCGAACCTGGTGCTTAAATCCAAGCAACCGTTGAAGGTAAACAGCACCGGACTTTGAATTATCAATTCCTGATTCAGTTGCAAATAAAATCATATCAATTTGTTCCTTATCTTCAGGAGTCAAAATTTTATCAGCCGCATTCGCCGCCATTGAAACAACATCTTGAGTCGGTGGAATAACCGCCATTTTACTTTGACCGATCCCAATCAAATATTTATTCGGATCAACGTCACGTGCTTCAGCTAATTCCGCCATATCCAAGTATAAATGTGGCGTAAAGAAACTAATTTTATCAATTCCGATATTCATAATTATCCCTCCGATAAAAATCTAGATTAGATTTTACCATACTCAATTCAATAAAGAAAAACATAACCCTTAAATTTAAAAGGTCATTTATGCTAAAATATTGTTAATTTAAAGAAAGAAAGTGGTTTCATGAAAACAATCAAACTCGAAGTCTATGGGCTCGTTCAAGGCGTCGGTTTCCGCTTTATGACCAAAAAGCTGGCCGATGAATTAGGCGTAAAGGGAATCGTAATGAACCGGAACGACGGCTCTGTTTATATTGAAGCTCAAGCTGATCCAATGACCTTGCAACAGTTTATCAGTCAGGTTAAGCTTTCGCCTTCCCCGAGCGGCCGGGTCGATGATGTTCATATCGCTGAAATTGACCATGCTCCATATAAAGACTTTTCAGTTACTTATCAATAATCGGGAAGATATTGAAATTCCAATGTATTTTTCTTATCATAGTTCATGAAACTATAATGAGAGGATTTGAAAATTGAAAAAGAAAAAAATTGGGATCCTTGCGGGGATGTTTTTAACCGTTTCGCTTTTCCTGGGCGGATGTGTTCAACGTACAAGCTCTGGAAAGCCATACGGATTCATTTATGATTACCTTGCAGTTCCAACCCAACACCTTTTAAAGTGGCTTGCAAACCTTTTAGGCGGTAGTTACGGATGGTCGATCGTCGTGATTACGATCGTTGTCCGGTTCTTGTTATTACCATTGATGCTGAGTCAAATGAAAAAATCAACGGTTCAGCAAGAAAAAATGGCTGCGATCCAACCTCAATTAATGGAACTTCAAAATCAAGCTCAAAAAGCGCAAACGCAAGAAGAACAAATGCTTTTAAGCCAACAAATGATGGCCCTGTATCGGGACAACGAAATTTCAATGACCGGCGGAATCGGATGTTTGCCGCTTTTGATTCAAATGCCGATCTTTGCTGCATTATATGCCGCAATTGAATATTCACCTGACCTGGCCCACTCAACATTTTCCGGCATCAACCTTGCAGGCCGCAGCTTTACGTTTGTTGCATTGACCTTCTTGATCTATGCTCTTCAAGGTTGGCTGTCAACCCGGGGAATGCCGCAACAAAATAGTCAAATGGCAAAAATGACAACGGGAATGATGATGATTTATACCCCAGTAATGTTTGCCTTTATGACCTGGATTGCTCCTGCCGGATTAGGATTATACTTCTTTGCAGGTGGAATCATTGCATGTCTTCAAACATTATTGATCAACGGAATGCGTCCACGAATCAAAAAAGAAGTTGAAGCCCAAATGGCTGCGCGGAAACCCGTTCATCCAGAACCAATCAAGCCAATTCAAGCTCAAATTAAGGATGCGCAGGAAAAATCAGCTGAAACTCATAATTTAAACCGCCAGCGCAATGCCGGAAAACAACATCGAAATAAGTAATAAAAAAACTCGAAGTTCAACTTCGAGTTTTTTTATTATTCTTTTTGAACGTCTTTCACAAGGGGTAACTGAACTTTAAAGACTGATCCTTGTCCTTCAACACTTTCAACGCTGATCGAGCCATGATAACCTTCAACTAACCGATGGGCAATCGAAAGTCCTAATCCATTTCCACCCTTATTCCGGCTGCGGGCCTTATCGACCCGGTAGAACCGATCAAAAATCTTTTTAATATTCGCCTGGGAAATTCCTTCTCCGAAATCTTGAACAACCAGCTCAACATACCGGGTATTTTTGGACATTGCCATGTGAATTTCCTTGCGATCAGTTGAATACTTGACCGCGTTATCAAGCAAAATAATCAAAATCTGTTCAAGGTGGTTCCGATAAATTCGAACCGGGGTCTTCGTTTTCAAATCATTATCTAATACAATTTGAAAATCAGGGTGAATCATCTTAAAGTCGTTAAAGACCTGTAAGCCGACTTCCCGCGCATCAGCAATTTCATTTTTATACTGAATTTCAACCTGTTCTGCCCGGGATAAATCAAGCATTTCCTGAACTAAATTCTTCATCCGATCAATTTCTTGAAGCGAGGCCTTGATCGATTCATCAAGCACTTGCGGATCGTCTTTCCCCCAGCGTTCAAGCAATTCTAAATGACCTTGAATAATGGCAACCGGTGTCCGCAATTCATGCGAAACATCGCCGACAAATTGCTGCTGTTGCTCAACATACCGGTGCATCCGGTCCAACATCCGGTTAAACAAAACCGTTAATTCTGCAAGCTCATCATCCTTTGAAACAACTGGAACCCGTACTTCAGACAAGGCCTTCCCTTCATCATCATTACTGTTGATTTTATCGATTGTTTCATTCAGCGTATCGATTGGTTGTAAAAGAAGAGATGACAACCAGTAACTCATCAACGCAATTGCAAAACAAACCGTTAGCCCAATAATAATGAATAAGGTAATCAATTTGTGCCGGCTTTGATCGTATTGCACGAGACGGTTTGAAATCTGAACGTAACCAATTACCTGGTGGGTTCCTTTATCCAGAATCGGCTTCCGTAACAGCAAGATCGTATGTCCATTCTGCCGGTAATGCGTTTCCGTTAATTCTTTAACTTTGTGAAACTTGATCGTATTATGCTTCGTTGTATATAATTCACGGCCGGAACAGTCATAAACACTCACCGTCAACCCTTCATGCGATGCTGATTGAATAAACGAATCCTTATACGGACTATCCTTTGCCGGGCGTTGCGGCGAATAATCAATATTAAATGACCGTTGAATATCTTCAATCGTTAAATTATGATGGCAGTTATTCAACTTTTGTTCCGTCGCGTTTAACGCACTGCGCACATTGTTTTGATCCTGTTTCAGCAACATGCTTGAAAAGCACTGAAAAAGCAGCACTGCGAAAATTGCAAAAATAATCGTCGTTCCCAGGGCTGTTCCAAGCGACCACTTAACCTTTAATGAAGTTGGCCGCTTTGTACTTTCCTGCATTTTTTCGCCGTTAATAACTTCCTTGTTCATTGGTTTACGACCGCATTACATATCCAGTTCCGCGAACCGTTTGAATATAACTGTCTTCACCGGGACGGTCGATCTTGTTCCGCAAGTACCGAATATAAACATCGACCACGTTAGTTTCAATTTTACTTTCATAGCCCCAAACCTTTTTCAAAAGGTCTTCCCGTGCAAGAACCACGTTGACATTTTCCATTAACGTTAACAGCAATTCATATTCCCGTTTCGTTAATTCAATGACTTCATCACCGCGCCGGACGATCCGATTTTCCTTTTCAATCGTCAAATCTTTATATGTGACCGTCGTTGCCTTGCCGGCGCGCCCTTCATCTTCTAAATCAACCCGCCGAAGAACGGCCCGTAAACGCGCCAATAATTCCTCAATAGCAAACGGTTTGACGATGTAGTCGTCAGCCCCGTGATCCAATCCTGAAACCCGGTCGATAACTGAATCGCGAGCCGTCATCATAATAATCGGGGTCGTTTTCACCTGGCGAATCCGGCGACAAACTTCAAGTCCGTTCAATCCTGGAAGCATTAAATCCAAAAGAATGGCATTCCAGTCTTCATTCAAGGCCAATTCAAGGGCTTCCCGGCCATCATAACTGACCTGAGTTTCATATCCTTCATGTTTTAACTCTAATTCAACAAATCGTGCTAAATTTTCTTCATCTTCAACAATCAATATTCTGCTCATTAATTTCTCACTCCAATGTTAAATAATCAAAAACGTCACGAAAACTATCTCGTGGCGTTTTCTTGATTTTTATTTGCTAATTACTCTTCAGGATACCATTCATAGTGGAAGTTGCCTTCACGGTCAGTCCGTTCAAATGTGTGAGCCCCAAAGTAATCACGTTGGGCCTGAATCATATTTGCTGGAAGATCAGCTGACCGGTATTGATCATAGTATGTCACTGCCGATGTAAAGCATGGGCATGGAATCCCAGCCCGAACAGCTAACGCAACAACATCGCGAACATCACTTTGATATTTAGTAACAACTTCTTTAAAGTAATCATCAAGCAAAAGGTTATCCAATTCTGGATCACGATCGTATGCATCGGTAATCTTTTGTAAGAATTGAGCCCGAATAATGCATCCTGCACGCCAAATCTTTGCAAGTTCTCCAAGGTGAATGTTCCATTGATAATTGTCCGAAGCCACCTTAATCTGTTCAAATCCTTGAGCGTAACTCATGATCTTACTGAAGTAAAGGGCCTTCCGAATTTTTTCAATCGTTGCTTGCTTGTCTACTTCTGGAACTTGATTTTCAGGTTGCGGCAAAACCTTACTTGCTTGAACCCGTTCCTTCTTCATAGCTGAAATGTAGCGAGCATACACCGCTTCAGTGATCAATGTTTGCGGCATTCCAAGATCGAGTGCACTTTGTGAACTCCATTTTCCAGTTCCCTTATTTCCGGCCCGGTCAAGGATCACATCAATGATGTCTTTTCCAGTTCCAAGATCGTCTTTCCGCGTCAAAATTTCAGCTGTAATATCAATCAAGTAACTGTTTAATTCAGTATGCCGCCATTCGTCAAACGTTGCTGCAATTTCAGCATTTGACATATGAAGGACACGCTTCATCAAATCATAACTTTCAGCGATCAATTCCATATCGCCGTATTCAATTCCATTGTGAACCATCTTAACATAGTGTCCGGCACCATTTGGCCCAATGTAAGCAACACATGGTTCGCCATCTTCAGGTGCCTTGGCCGCAATTTGCTTTAAAATTGGAGCAACCAGATCGTAAGCTTCTTTTTGACCGCCGGGCATCAATGAAGGACCGTTCAATGCACCCTTTTGTCCGCCTGAAGTTCCCATTCCGATGAAATTAATTCCGGAATTTTCAAGCTCCTTATTCCGCCGCATTGTATCCTTAAAGAAGGTATTCCCGCCATCGATCAAAACATCACCCTTATCAAGGTAAGGTAAAACGTTTTGAATGGTTGAATCGGTTGGAGCGCCGGCCTTAACCATCATTAAGATCCGCCGCGGTTTCTCAATTGATTCAACGAAATCCTTCATTTCGTAACTTGCAACAAAATTCTTGTCGCCATGATCCTTCATTGCTTGCTTAGTATACGTTGAATCCCAATCGTATACCGCAACGCGATAACCTTGCCGTTCAATGTTCAATGCAAGGTTCTTCCCCATGACAGCCATTCCAATAACACCGATCTGTGCTTTTTCCATTTTAAAGCCTCCCACTACTAATCTCAAAACTATTCTAGCAAAAAAAGAATGGTCCTGAAAGTCTATTTTTCATTTGCCATGATAACTTCCGGTTTCCCGGTACCCTTAACGGCATCTCCCGTAATAATGACCTTCTTGATTTGATCATTACTTGGAGTTTCATACATCACATCCATCATCGTATGTTCAACGATTGAACGTAACCCCCGCGCACCGGTATTCCGCCGAATAGCTAACTGAGCCATTTCGCTTAAGGCTTCATCGGTAAATTCAAGCTCAACATCGTCCAATGCCATTAGCTTCTTATACTGTTTGACCAACGCATTCTTCGGTTCCGTTAAGATCCGAACCAAATCATGTTCATTGAGTTTCTCAAGGGAAGTCAAAATTGGAAGCCGGCCGATAAATTCCGGAATCAATCCGAACTTCATCAAGTCTTCTGGAATGATCTGCTGCATCAAACTCTTGTTTTCATCAAATGACGAATTTGAATTGGTTCCAAAACCGATCGTCTTATCACCGAGACGGTTTTTAACGATGTTTTCAATTCCATCAAAAGCTCCGCCAACAATAAATAAAATATTGGTTGTATCAATTTGAATCAATTCTTGTTGCGGGTGTTTCCGTCCTCCCTGTGGCGGAACACTTGCAACCGTTCCTTCAAGGATCTTCAGCAATGCTTGTTGAACCCCTTCACCAGAAACATCTCGGGTGATCGAAACGTTTTCGGCTTTTTTCGCGATTTTATCAATTTCATCAATATAGATAATTCCGCGTTGGGCGCGTTCAATATCGTAATCTGCATTTTGAATCAACTTCAACAGAATGTTTTCAACGTCTTCCCCAACATAACCGGCTTCCGTTAACGTGGTTGCATCAGCAATCGCAAACGGAACATTTAAAACCCGCGCCAAATTTTGGGCAAGGTAGGTCTTCCCTGAACCAGTCGGACCGACTAAGCAAATATTACTTTTCTGTAATTCGGTATCGTCATCACTGTTAAGCGATGATGAAATTCGCTTGTAGTGGTTGTAGACCGCAACTGCCAAAACCTTCTTAGCTTGTTTTTGACCGATCACATATTGGTCCAAAGTCTTCACGATCTCTTGCGGTGTTGGAATTCGTGAAAAGTCATTTGCTAATTGTGCGCGTTGTTCCTGTTTGATAATTGAATCTGCAACTTCAACGCATTCATCGCAGATATAAACTCCAGGTCCCGAAATCATATTATTAACCTGTGATTCCGATTTTCCGCAAAATGAGCAGCGGATTTCTTCCTGTGTTTCCTTATTATCGTGCATCGTTCTCACCCTATCATCAAAAAATCATTAACTCTATCTTACCAAATTTTAATTATTTATTCTAACTAAACACTTTCACGCCAATAAAAAAATTGCAGGCGAAACCTGCAATTTTTTATTTTTGATTAGTGTTTCTTTTTCGTCGTCTTATCCATCTTATCCTTAATCGGATATGTCAGGCTCAAAAGACTTGATATGATCGTTGGAATTGCAAATACCAGAATCGTTAATCCGATAATTACAACTAACGCAACTTGAATCAACGTCAAGACTCCAGATGGCATCAAAGCAGCGAAGGTTCCGCTCAAAATCAAAGCAGCTGAAACAACGACAGCTCCGATTTCGGTTGCGGCCTTCACGATCCGCGCTCCCGGCGTTGCCAGGAAGCCATCATATTCCTGATACTTCATCATCAAGAAGATGCTGTAGTCAACTCCCAGAGCAATCAGCATGATGAAGCTAAAGAATGGTGTATTCCACGTCAACATGCTTTGGCCTAAGAATGCCTTACTGATCAAATGCGTAATATCCAATGACATGATGTATGCCAGTAACAGCGTTCCAAGAATGTAGAACGGTTGTAAGATTGACCGCGTGATCAGCATTAATGCCAACAAGATTCCGGTCAACATGATGATTGCCGTCCGAATGAAGTCCTTCGAAGCAACATTCCGCGTATCATTGATGTATGCCGTTTGACCGCCTAAAGCAACCTTTGCCCCTGAAAGGGATGTTCCCTTAATTGACTTATTCACAAGGCTTTGAATATTTTCAACTGTCTTCATCGCACTTAACGAGCTTGGGTTTTCATTTAAGACGATCGTAAATTTAACCGCGTGTTTGTTTTGTGAAAGATAACTATCTTCGGCCTTCTGATATTCTTTACTCTTCAAAACATCCTTTGGAACGTAGTACGTATCCGCAGCTGCTGAGTTCTTAAGGCCTGTAAGGTAGTTATTAGCGGTTCCAAGTCCTTGATTGATCTTCTTGGCTCCGTTGCTTGCCGTTGTCAATCCAATTTCCAGTTCGTTGACTTGCCCAGCCATTCCGCTGATTTGACTGTACATTTGCCCAAGGCCGTTTGTTAACGTTCCTTGGTTTTGAGCAAGCAATGCTGCTCCAGATGAAACTTGACCAGCGCCTGAAACTAATGCTGGAGCATTGGCTGCCAATTGACCAGTTCCGGCTGACAATGCAGAAATCGCACCAAGCATTGTTGGCATTTGACTTCTCATTGAACCGATGCCGCCTGCTAATTGGCTTGAGCCATTTGCAAGTTGAGCAACACCGCCAGTCAATGCCGGTAATTGACCCCTCATTGATCCAATGCCGCCTGCTAATTGATTTGAACCATTTGCAAGTTGAGCAATTCCACCAGTCAATGCTGGTAATTGACCTTTCATTGATCCAATACCGCCTGCTAATTGATTTGAACCATTTGCAAGTTGGGCAATTCCGCCAGTCAATGCTGGAACTTGTGAACCTAATTGATTCAAGCCGCCATTCAAGGCATTTGCACCGTTACTGATTTGGGTTGCCCCGGCTGCTGCCTGGTTAACCATGTCTTGAATCTGACCGGTTGCTTGACTTAATTGACCAACTCCATCAGCAACTTGACTTGACCCTGGAACTAATTTGTTGATTGCTCCTTGTAATTGGTTAACGGCGTTGTTCAAGTTATTGACTGCTTCTTGAGTTTGGGATTGAGAAGCCATTGTCTTTAATTTACTTAATTGTTCAGCAGTTGATTGCAATTGATTCAATTGGTTTGATAAATCAGAACCATTTGATGAAACAGATTGCATATCATTTTGCAATGCTTGCGCACTATTGGTTGCACTGTTAATGCTGTCGCTCAAACCGCTCATCATTTGCTGTTGCTTTTGCGCAATTTGATTTGACGCACTCTGCAATGCTCCTTGAAGCTGTTGCTTTTGTGAATCATTTAATCCTTGAACCGAGTTAACAATATTATTAATATCTTGACTTGATAAGCCAGCACTTCCTGATGAAGCTGAGCCTGCAGCCTGTTTCAATTGGTTCAAAGCATTTTGCAAGTTGCCAGCATCCGTTTTCGCCTTATCGCTATTTGATGAAAGTGCTTGGGCTGTCTTTTGAATTCCGCTGATATCTGGTGTTGCAGCATTTTGCAACTGATTCAATGCATTCGTTAAGTTGCCCAATTGGCCTTTAAGTTGTTGCATTTGAGAAGAATTCAACTGACTTTGAACCTGTTTCAAGCCATCGGCAACTTGATTTGCACCGGCTTGAAGTTCCTTAACTTTTGGTCCTAATTGAGCCAATTGTTGATTGTTTTTGGCCGCATTCAATTTATTTGCAAGTTCGTTTGAACCATTTACAAGTTGATTGCTTCCATCAGTTAACTTGTTAACGCCTGTGCTTAAAGCGCCCGTCTTACTATTCAGCGTTGACAACCCGCCATTTAAGGCATTGGCACCGTTAAATAATACATTAACACCTGAACTTAAAGCGCCCGTCTTACCGTTTAACGTTGATAAGCCACCATTTAAAGCACTTGCACCGTTAAATAATGCATTAACACCTGAACTTAAAGCGCCCGTCTTACTGTTCAACGTTGCAAGCCCGCTATTCAACGCATTGGCACCGTTATACAAAGCATCCACGCCTGAACCCAATCCGCTTGTTGCAGCGGCAAGCTGGCTCATTCCATTATTTAAGGTGTAAACCCCATTTGCATAGGTGATCATCCCATTGCCTAATGTTGATGCGCCATTTGCCAATGTGTTTGCCCCGGCTTGAAGCTGTTGACTTCCATTGTACAACTTCTTAGCACCATCAACCCCGGCTTGAATGTTGGCTTCTTTCAATTGCGAATTAGCCCCATCCAATCCGTTACTAATTTGGCTTAAGCCTTTCCGGGCATCCTTTGTTCCGTTTGTAACGGTCTTCAATTGATCATTTACATATAATTCTTTTAATTTTGATCCGCCCGGTTCAGTAACCGTTGCGACGGTTTTAACGCCCTTCACAGCTTGAATTTGCCGTGCAAGTTCATCGATTTCCTTGAGATCTTTTTCGTTATCAACCGGATGATCCGTCTTAATGTAAAGGGTCGTTGGTTCTGCCGTACCCTTTGAGAAGTGCTTTTGAACAACCTTAAACCCTTGTTTAGCTGGGACAGAATCATTCAATTCAACCAACGTATCATAATTTAACGGACTTCCCTTTGACAAGAAGAATGGCAAGGCACATAACGCAGTGACGATCAATCCAATAAATGGCATCTTGACCATCGTTTTTGAAATGTTATGCCACATCTTATTCGTTGATGAACCATCAAACTTCTTGCTTGGCCAGAAAATGCGCTTTCCAAGCATTGCCATAAAGAATGGGTTAAGGGTCAGCAAGGCCAACAATAAGATCGCAACTGAAACGGCAACTCCGACTGCCGAACGGTAAATACTAAATTTCGCCAAACCTAACGTTGAAAATCCAATTAAAACGGAAGATCCACTAAACAGGATCGTCTTTCCGGCAATCCGGAGTGACCGACGCGTGGCTTGCAGTGGCGATAATCCTTTACTTAGTTCTTCTTTAAACTGATCAAACATTAAGATGTTGTAGTCAGTCCCAATCCCGAATAAAACAACAACCATGAAAACTTGAGTAAAGTTTGATAATGGAAAATTAAAATGTTTTGCTAAGTTCATAACAACACTTAGCGAGATCAACATCGAAATTCCAACTGATAATAATGAGAAAATCGGGGTTAACGGTGAGCGGAAAATCAAGGCCAAGACGATAAAGATAAAGACGATCGTAATCGTTTCGGTCTTCTTAATTCCTTCTTGCGTTTCACTAATGAAATCATCATTTAAGATGTCACTTCCGGTAACATAAGTTTTTACCCCCGGAGTTTTCGCACCTTTCGTGATCAATTCACGGGTTTTCGCAACCGTAATATTCTTATCAACATTCAATTGAAGAATTTCAGTTGTTTTATCCTTGGAAATCAACTGTGCACGTGTATATTTATTTTCGTTCGGCGCAGTCATTGATTTAATATGATACTTCTTCTCCTGATGTTTAAAGGAATTAATCGTGGCATCGATATTATCCTGCTGGTTGGCAGATAATTTCCGATCGCCATTGTTGAAGACAACAACGACTTGCCGCGTGTTATCCTCATGTCTTCCCCAGTGATTTTGAATATTATCAGCCACCTGACTGGTCAAGTCGCTTGGCAGCTTGATTTGTCCTTTTTCACGTACTAATTGATTGATATTTGGTAACGTAATCAAAGAAGCAATTAACAAAACAACCCAAATAATTGCTTGCACAATGTATCGTTTCTTTGAGCCGTCCTTTTGTTCCATTAAATTTCCTCTTTTCTCTTTTAAATAGACACAGTGTTGTTTTTACCATACAAATATATATTAATTTATCGGGAATATCAATCATCAAAATCCGACAAGGTGTTGCTTTTAACCATTTTTTATGTCAAAATTAGCAAATTAAAAGCAACACCTTGTTGATTAAGTATTGTATTTTTTAGCTAAAGCATTCATAATGAATAGCAGAAGTATAAAAGGAGAATTTTTATGAGTGTGCATCAGAAAATTGCGACGACTGAACGAAAAATCAAAGCCGCATTCATCTACCTTGTAAACGAAAAGGGATTGAGTCATATCACGGTCAAAGATATTACTGAGGCTGCCAATATTAACCGCAGTACATTTTATAAACACTTTATTGATAAACCCCATTTGGTCGATCATTATGAAAAACAATTTTTTGAACACGTAAATAAAATGTTAAAAGTTGAGAATACCAATCAAATTTGTGAACAAAGCATTGAGGAAATGCAGCTTCAACTTTATTCAAAGATCAACAAGATTATTGAATATATCTATGATGAGCTTGAATTAGCGAAAGCTTTAATTGGGCCAAACGGGGATCCGTATTTCGAAGAGAAAATTAAAGAACTTTTACGGAATATTTTAAATTCAGATATCGAACTTATTAAAGGGAATATCAACGTTAAAAACTATATTCCGGAAGATTACGCCCATGAAGTGGTGATTTCAGAATTAATCAGCGTAATTAAATTATGGCTGACTAAGGCCAACCCCGAGCCGCCGCAAAAAATTTCCGAAATTATTATTAAAACCCGCTATTTAAGTCCGCATGAACTTTTAGGATTTGATAATTCAATTCCATTTGAAGATCAGCTTGCGAGCGCTGATCGTGAAAATGAGTAAAGAAAAACAGCCCTCTTTCGAGAGCTGTTTTTTTGATCAAAGAAAATTATTTTTCTTCTTTCTTTTCAGGCAAGTCTTGCTTTGCTGAATCTGTCATTTCTTGAACGACTTTCCGGATTGAAATATCATGCTTCAACATGTCATCTGATAAGGCAGAACGAACAGCCTTTTCATCCATTCCATATTGAGTTGCTAAATCTTTGATTTCATCATTGATTTCGTCTTCTGAAACTTCAATGTTTTCCTTTTCAACAATTGCTTCAAGGACAAGGTTTGTCTTAACCCGTTCTTCTGAACCTTCACGGAATTGCTTCCGTAAGTCTTCTTCTGAAGTCCCAGTTAACTTGAAGTACATGTCTGGGTTAATTCCTTGTTGTTGCATTCCACTGAAGTATTGATCCATTTGACGTTGAACATCGTCTTCGATCATCGCTTCTGGAATGTCACCAATCTTAGCATTTTCAACTGCCTTTGAAATTGCTTCTTCTTGAACAGCATTCTTAGCAGCTGCTTCCTTTTGTTCCTTGATTTCGTCTTTAACCTTTGCCTTTAATTCTTCTAATGTATCAACATCATCATCGATATCCTTAGCAAAGTCATCATCTAATTCTGGAAGTTCTTTTTGCTTAACTTCATGAATCTTAACTTCAAAGACAGCATCTTTACCTTGCAAGTCCTTTGCTTGGTAGTCATCTGGGAATGTAACCTTAACTTCAACTTCATCGCCAGCCTTGTGACCAACTAATTGATCTTCAAAGCCTGGAATGAATGTCTTTGAACCTAATTCAAGGGAGTAGTTTTCAGCCTTGCCACCATCAAATGGCTTACCGTCAACTTTACCTTCAAAGTCGATTACAACTGTATCGCCTTCTGCAGCTGGTTCGTCTTCCTTTAATACAAGTTCTGCTTGTTGTTGACGACGACGTTCTAATTCATCAGCAACTTCTTTGTCTGAAACATCAGTTGAGTGCTTCATAACTTCAAGGCCTTTGTATTCACCTAATTCAACTTCAGGTTCAACCGTTACTTTAGCTGAAAGAACCCAAGCTGAATCCTTTTCCATTGATTCAACGTTGATTTCAGGTTGTGAAACAGGCTTGATCTTTGATTCTGATACCGCATTTGCATATGCTTCTGGTAAAAGAGCATCCAAAGCATCTTGGTATAATGCTTCTTCGCCGTACATCTTATTGAAGATTTGACGTGGTACACGGCCCTTACGGAAACCAGGCACGTTAAGTGATTTCTTCACTTTGTTGAATGCGATGTCCAAGCCTTCCTTAATTTTATCTGGTTGGATTTCGAAGGTTAACTTTCCGTCATTTGTACCTTCTTTTTTTTCCCATTTAACAGACATTTTATTCCCTCCGTACTCTAAATTTTATACGATAAACAGTATCTGTATATTAACTAATTTTACCTTAGAAATCGCAAAATGTAAACGAAATCTCAAAAATTGTTGAGATAACAAAAAAAGCCCGGGATAAACCCAGACTTTTAATTGGTTTCAAATTAGTCAAGGATGTCTGATACGACACCGGCACCAACTGTACGGCCACCTTCACGAACTGTGAACTTAAGACCTTTTTCAATAGCAACTGGTGCGATTAATTCTACTGTAAATGTAACGTTATCGCCAGGCATTACCATTTCTACGCCTTCTGGTAATTCAATAACACCTGTAACGTCTGTTGTGTGGAAGTAGAATTGTGGACGATAGTTTGAGAAGAATGGTGTGTGACGTCCACCTTCTTCTTTAGTTAAGACATAAACTTCACCCTTGAACTTCTTGTGAGTTTGGATTGAGCCTGGCTTAGCTAAAACTTGACCACGTTCTACTTGGTCACGGTTGATACCACGAAGTAATGCACCGATGTTATCGCCGGCTTCACCTAAGTCAAGGGTCTTCCGGAACATTTCAACACCTGTGATTGTTGTCTTAAGAACTTCGTCCTTCAAGCCAACAATTTCAACTTCGTCGCCGACCTTAACTGTACCACGGTCGATACGACCTGAAGCAACAGTACCACGACCAGTGATTGTAAATACGTCTTCAACAGGCATTAAGAATGGCTTATCTGTTGGACGTTCTGGTGTTGGGATGTATTCATCGATTGTATCCATCAACTTCATGATGTTAGCTTCTTGTTCTTTGTCGCCTTCAAGAGCCTTCAAAGCTGAACCACGGATAACAGGAATGTCATCGCCAGGGAAGTCGTATTCACTTAATAAGTCACGAACTTCCATTTCAACTAAGTCTAACAATTCGTCATCGTCAACTAAGTCTGTCTTGTTTAAGAAGACAACGATGTACTTAACACCAACCTGGCGAGCAAGCAAGATGTGTTCACGTGTTTGTGGCATAGGACCATCTGTTGCAGCTACAACTAAGATAGCACCATCCATTTGAGCAGCACCTGTGATCATGTTCTTAACATAGTCAGCGTGTCCTGGGGCGTCGATGTGAGCATAGTGACGCTTTTCTGTTTCATATTCAACGTGAGCTGTGTTGATTGTGATACCACGTTCACGTTCTTCTGGAGCAGCATCGATTGAAGCGTAGTCTTCAGCTTGTGCTAAACCTTTTTCAGCTAAAACTTTTGTGATAGCTGCTGTTAAAGTTGTTTTACCGTGGTCAACGTGGCCGATTGTACCAATGTTAACGTGTGGCTTTGTTCTTTCGTAATGTTCTTTTGCCATTAATACGAACCTCCTGTGTTTTTCCAAAGATATCCACAAAAATGTTTGTTGATAATCCTTGGTTTGTATTATACTACTTCTTTTAAATAAAACCAAGTAATAAAATGATTTTGTTCTAAAAGAAGAATCCTTGATTCATTATATAAGTGTCCTTGAAGTTTGTAAATAAAAAAACAATTAAATTTTAAAATCGTTAATTTTATCGATCTCACGATTGATTTGCTGATTTAAAATCGTCCCCTTTGGAGAGAGATTTTCCGTTTGCAGCAAAGCAATTTCTATCAGGTCATTCTGATCGATTTGCTCAATTTCCGGATAAACGACAAAAAGTTTCATCTTTGCTTCGCTAAACATTCTGAGCTTTAATGGCTCCGCAATCTTTTTTGAATCAAAAATCTGCTGCTTGATCTTCACATATACCGGCAATTCTTCAATTGGCGCAAGCTTTGATAAATCAACCTGAATTACTTCATTGAATAAATTCAAAACCTTAACTTGGTTATTCGAAGCTTTACGTAATGTGTTTAATAACGACATTCGCACAACACACGGAACGTCTTGATCAAGAAATACCGATCTGCAATTTAAAAATAATTCTTGGGGATTTAAAAGATTAACATTGTTTAAAATTTCGCGTTGTTCATGAATTGAAAAGCCACCTAAATATTTTAATTTTCTTAACACATTCTGCTTTAGTTCCTGTTGCTCCTTACTTAAATAGCTTGGATATAATTTAACCTTTTGCGCTAAAATTTGCCTTTCGGTTGAATTTAAATACGGATCTAATTGGTTTAACAGTTCAAAGCATCCTAAAACATCCCCGGCATGAAGCCGACAATCAAAATACTGATAAAAATAATCATCATTTTGAATGTACTCATTGAGACATTCATTCGCAACCGTAACTGCTTGAACCCATTTTTGATCTTTTTTTAAAAATTTAAATAAATAATAATTATTATGGAAGTTTTTATTCTTTAAATAGGCTTCCTCCATCAATGCCACCGCTTGGTCATAATGTCCGTTATCATAAGCTTGTTGGGCCTTTTCAATCAATTCTTCGTTCATTGACTCCTCTCCTCTTACAAATAAAAGGCCGCGATGCGACCTTTTATCTTATCCCTTATGAGATTTTGATTTCTTATAATTTTTCTTTGGAAATGTTTGATTAATTTCCATTATTACCGGCATAATCACTGGATGACGTTTCGTTTGTTCATACAAGAAATGATTCAACTGATCACGGATATCCTGTTTAAGGTGCGTCCAATCAAATTCCTTATTATCAAGATTACTTTGAACAACTTTCGTAACGATCTTCCGTGCTTCGGTCATTAAATCACGACTTGTTTTTACGTACACGAACCCCCGTGAAGTTAATTTTGGCGTATCAACAATTTTCCGTTTTTTCCGATCGATCGTTACAACTGCGATAAAGATTCCATCTTCAGCAAGCAATTTCCGGTCACGAAGAACGATATTTCCGATATCCCCAACCCCAATTCCATCAATTAACGTGTTACTTGCATCGATTGCTGGAGCTGGTTGGAATTTTCCATGCGCATATTGAAGGACGTCGCCCTTATTGACCATTAAAATGTGATCACTGTCAATCCCGGTTTCCAAGGCGCATTCCTTCGTGGCATCTAATTGACGATATTCACCTTGAACCGGAATAACATATTTCGGCTTCAAAAGATTAAACATCAATTGAAGGTCATTTCGACTAGCATGCCCTGATAAGTTAAGATCATCTGCAACCGTCTTGACCGTTGCCCCTGAACGGAAAATCATATCCCGTGTTCGGGCAACATTCGTTTCACGGGCTGGTGACGGCGTTGAAGTGATCAACACCAAATCTCCTTGATGTAATTTAACTGACCGGTGACGGCCAAGAGCCATCTTTTGTAATGACTTCAATGGTTCCCCCGAACGTCCGGTTTGCAAAATAACAATTTGATCATCTTTTAAGTTATTGATTTCCTTTACATCAACAAAAATATCATCGGCTGGCAAGTGAAGCTTATCAAGCTTAATTGCAGTTCGCACAATTTTTTCAACATCGTGCCCAATCATTGCAACTTTCCGATCATTTTGATGTGCAGCATTCAATACTTGTTGGATTCGCGCCAAATTTGATGAGTGGGCTGAAACAATGATCCGGCCATTATGGTACTCAAACGTGTCCATAATGTAATCCATTACGTCTTTTTCGTTTTCAATTTCGATTGGATTTTCAGCATTGGTTGAGTCACTCAAAACCGCAAGCACACCTTGACGCCCAATTTCAGCAATCCGACCAAAGTCAGTTTGATAACCATCCGTTGCCGTTTGATCAAACTTAAAGTCCCCAGTATAAACAATGTTGCCCTGATCAGTTTCAATTACAATCCCGAGTGATTCCGGAACCGAGTGCGTTGTCTTAAAGAACGAAACCGTTACGTTGTCAAAATCGATTTCAGTCTGATCATCAACAATATGAAAATCATTGAACTTCTTTGCTTGCGGAACATTTTCGCACGCAATTTTAGCCAATGCAACCGTCAATTCGGAACCAAAAACCGGAACCGGATGATTTTCAACAAAATACGGAAGTGCTCCAATTGCATCTGCATGTCCATGTGTTAGGAAAATTCCGGCAATCCGGTCAGCATTTTCTTCCAGATATTCCAAATTTGGGATTACAATATCAATTCCCAAAAGTTCATTTTCCGGGTACATTAATCCACAATCTAAAATAAAAATCTGATCATCAACCTCAACGGCATACATATTTTTCCCGTTTTCACGGACACCGCTGAGGATATCTAACTTAATATCGCTCATATTTTCACTCCTAAAAGTTCTTAAATTCTAACCGTTCAAATCAATTAATATTAAGTATACCACAGTTTAATCATTTGATTTAATTCAAGAAATTTTAGTTATAAAAAAAGTGCTTGGAAACCCAAGCACTTTCTTAATCGGATTAACGACGTAAACCTAAACTCTTGATTAATTCACGGTAACGTTGAATATCTGTGTTCCGTAAGTATGCAAGTAAGTTACGACGGTGACCAATTTTCTTCATCAAACCACGTTGTGCAGCAAAATCTTTCTTGTGTTCCTTAACGTGATCGTTTAATTCATTGATGTCAGCAGTTAAAACAGCAATTTGAACTTCTGCTGAACCTGTGTCACCTTCGTGACGAGCATACTTCTTCATGATTTCGTTTTTCTTTTCTTGTGTAATAGCCATTATGACTTCCACCCTTTCATTTAAATGTCGCCCAATACCGAGTAAAACGTCGGTGAATCGAATCTCACTCAGTAAAAGGTCTGTGCACCAAGCACGTTTAATATTCTATATGAGTTATTAAATAAAATCAAGCTTCTTTTGCTGTCAAGCGAAATACCTTGACAAACTTTGATTTTTTTATTGCATTGTCGGAATTGCTCTTGTATAATTGTCTATGTTAAAGTTTAGTGATGACCGGTAACGGAATTCATAATTTTGGAGGTGAAATCATGCCAATCATCAAATCAGCGATCAAACGCGTAAAGACAAGCGAAAAAGCTAACAGTCGGAATTCTTCACAATTAAGCAAGATGCGGACTGCTGTTAAGAAATTTGAAAAAGCAGTTACTGCTGGTGCAGATAACATTGAAGAACTTTATCAAGCAGCTGTTTCTGCAGTTGATAAGGCAGCTTCAAAGGGCTTAATTAAGGCTAACAAAGCAGCTCGTGACAAGTCACGGATGGCAGCTCGTTTAAACAAATAATTTTATTAATTAATAAAATAAAAAAGCTGGATTAATTTCCAGCTTTTTTATTTTGATTAAATTTTAATAGAAACATTTGAAATAAAAGTTCCGGATCCTGAGATGTCGACTTCATTTTTTCCTCGTTTTCAAGTAATCCTAAGTATGCTTTTCTTAAATCCCCAAGCGAAAACCGCTTGATCTTTCTTAAAGCCAATTTTACCCGATACGGATGAACTTTTAACGTTCCTGCAATGTTTCCCTGAGCATATCCATGTTTGTGCAAGACCTTGACCTGAAGCAGTAACCGGAAGTTTCCCAAAAGAATTGCATTGATTTTTAACGGTTCTTCTTGTTGATCAAGTAATTCATGATACATTTTCAAAGCGGCTGCCCCGTTATGCTGCATTACCAGATCGATTAAGTCAAATACATTTTGTTCTAACGAAGCTGAAACAAGTTGCTCAACGTACTCAGCAGTAATCAAGCGTTCTTTTCCGGCAGCAATCATCAACTTTTGTAACTCATTGATTGCCATTTCAATTTTAGAACCTGTTTTTTCAAGTAATAATTGCATCGCCTGCGGTTCAATTTCGACCTTTTTCTGCTTTAATACGTGAGTTAATTCTGCTTGAACTTCTTTTTCAGTCATTAAGTGGTTATCAACCACGTTCCCATTTTGCTTTAAAAGTTTGACAATTTTCTTACGCTCATCAAGTTTCGGATAAGGAGCAATGATTACCAAGATTGTTGTTGGTTGCGGATTTTGAATATAATTCATCAACCCGTTCACATCATGCTCAAGCTTGCTTTTTTTATTTTCCCCCGTTAAAAAATACGGGTTAGTGATCATCACAAGCCGATATTCACCGAAAAATGGAACGGACATGGCATCATCTAATGCCGTACTTAACGGAACGGTCTCCATATCATATTGTCCAACATTAAATTCCCGTTCTTCATCTGGAATTAAGTCAAGATATGCTTTCCGAATACGTTGAATCTGGTATTGTTCTTCGCCAAGAATTACATTTACTGGATTCACTTTCCGTTCCTTTAAATTTGAAATTAATTCATTTACATTCACTTCGTTTACCTCTTTAGCCCCTCAGTTACGTTAATTTTTGAATCGCTGACCTCAACCTGAATCATTCCACTTTTAGCAGTATTTAAAAAGGGAATTGCCCGTTCATTAAACGTTTGGAGAGTTTCTTGGTTGGGATGATGATAGCGATTATTTCTTCCTGCTGAAATAATTGCCAACTTGGGCGCAATTTGATCAATAAACTGCGGGTTAGATGATGTTTTACTTCCATGATGTCCCGCCTTTAACACATCAACTCTTAAATCCGGATAGCGGTCAATTACCTTTAATTCGCCGGCTTGATCAAGATCGCCGGTAAATAAAAACCGATAATTTCCAATTTTCTGATACAAAACCATCGAATCCTGATTGGCTCCTTCTCCCTCTTCAAACGGGTGCAAAATTTTAAAATCTTTATTCGAAACCTGGTCAGTCACCGGAATGATCTTTTTTGACGGTTGATTTAACCGGTTCAATTTTTGCTGAAAAGATTCTAATTTTTCCATTCCAGCAGGAACATAAATCTTATTATACCTGATTTGCTTTCCAATACTTGCCATATATCCAATATGATCCGTATCCTGATGAGTTAAATACAGACCGTCGACCACTGTTAATCCTTTGCTTAAAAGGTAATTAGCAATGATTCGCTGGCCAGCAGTTGGACGGTTCGATGGTTGTTTTTTTCCATAATTCAATTTACCGCCAGTATCAATCAAAACCACCCGATGCTGAAATGCCTTTTGAATCAAGGTTGCATCCCCCTGACCGATATCAAAATAAATAACCTTCGACTTAAGCGGAAAGGAGATCCAAAGCCAGCTTCCCAGATAAAGCATTCCAATAATTGTCCATTTTGCAAACCGATGATGGTGATTTTCAATGAGAAACATCATCAGAATAATTAAAACTCCCACCGCCCCTGGAAGCTTTCCAAAAGCAATTGTCGCTGGAATTGCAGCTAAAAAAGCAAATCCTTGATTTACCAGTAATAAAAGCTGATTACAAATGTTCCTAATCCCCGGAACCAGACTTCCCAAAAGTGTAATTGGGAAAATCATTTTTTCAAAAATCCACCCAACGGCAAATGCGAGTCCTGAAGTTAAAATATTCCATTGATACGTGTTGTTTAAAATCAACGGGATACTAAAATTATTCAGTTTGAAATTCATTTCAAATGCAGACTTGCTACTTGCAAGTAAAAGGATAAACGTCATCAAATAACTCAATAACGCCCCAAGTGAAAAGAACATTAAGGGGAATCTGAATAAACTCACGATCAACACAATACTCCAACATTCAATTCCGCTTAGTCCCCTTTTCAATATAAACCGGGATAAAATTGCAAGCCACGCCATCCAAATTGCGCGTGAAAGGCTTAAACTTCCACCGCCAATGATCAAATAAAATGGAAATCCAACTAGCAAAATCAAATCAATTCCTTCGATTGGAATTTTAAAAAATGTTCCAATCATCATTAAATACTTGCGAATAAAAAAGACATGCATTCCCGAAAGGCAAAATAGATAAAGTAATCCCAGTTTTCGAATTTGCTCAATCGTAACCTGAAAATCATCATCAATAACTCCTAAAATTAACGCTTTCGCATAATCCTTTAACGCGGATGGTAACCGATTAAGATTCTGAAGCATCCACATTCGAACCTGATGACCAAAATCATTTCCGAGATTCGAATGACTGGAATCAATCCGGTTAATTTTAGCAATTTGAACGATTTGATTAATATTCCGGCTTTGAAGAAAGCGCCGGTAATCAAATTGATTTTCATTAGGCGGCTGATCTGGAGGTTTCACATCGGCATCAACGTTAAATAATAAACACCCTTTTTGGCGATTTAACATTTCGCGTTCCCGGTCATTCTTAAAAAAATAAGTTACCTTAACATGTTTATTTTGAGTCCGGTCAATCGCCTCAAACGAAACCATCTCATCAGAAATCTTTAACTGATCAGCATATGTCTGATAAACATGATTTTCAACCCGATAATTTTCAAAATGCCGGGTCAGGTTGCGAATTGTAGGAATCATCAACAGGCTCCACAGACCTCCAAAAATTATCCCGCCAATAATCAACGACCGCCATCGCGTTATCCCAATTCGAATAACCACAAGAACCAACAGCAAACATGCCAGCCAACTTTTGGAAACAATCCAGTAGTTAAGCGCAAGCGCTTCAAGGGCATAAAATAATAAAAAATACTTTCGAAAAATTATTCCGCGTTTTCGTCAGCAACTTGAACAACTGATTCGAGATATTTAGAATTAATTTTTACCTGTTCAACCTCGATATTTTTCTTTTTAAGTAATGAAACGGCATATGGATCGTTATGATAATTTCTTAAATAGTGAATTTTCTTGATTCCTGCTTGCAAAAGACTCTTTGTACATCGCAAACATGGGAAATCCGTCACGTAGATTTCTGCCCCGCTTGTCGGAATTCCAAATTTCGCACATTGCAAAATCGCATTCATCTCAGCATGAATCGTGCGTAAACAATGGCCGTCAACTAAATAACAACCTTCGTCAATACAGTGCACATCCCCAGAAACTGACCCATTATAACCGCCAGCAATAATCCGGTCATCACGCACCAAAATTGCTCCCACTGAAAGTCGTTTACATGTTCCGCGCATTGACAGTAAAATAGCCTGACACATAAAGTACTGATTCCAAGGAATCCGTTGATTTTTCATAAAAACACCTCCGTTGATATTAATTATTATATACCAAGAAATTTATACACAAATTTGTTCAGCCAAAGTTGCCAAACTTTTTTCACCAAAGCCGTTTACGTTTTTTAATTCCTCAACCGATTTAAACTGTCCATGCTGTTGCCGGTATTCAAGAATTTTCTGAGCCTTCTTCTCGCCAACGCCGGTTAATCCTTTCAGTTGTTCAAGAGTTGCTGTATTTAAATTAACCTTTCCATTCGAATTTGATTCAGTGGCTGTTGGACTTGGCGTTGTTCCGGGATTCATGGTCGAAGTCGAATTGACAATTGGAATTTTTTCGCCCTTTCGCGGGATATAAATTACCATCTGATCAGTAATTTTTTGTGCAAGGTTGACTTGATTAGGATCGGCTTCCGGCGTATAACCGCCTGCCTTTTGAACCGCGTCCCCGACCCGCTGCTGAGTTGCCATTTGATACGCTCCGGGATGATGAACAGCCCCTTTAATATCAACATAAACATCTCCAGTTGAAGTGGCGAGGGGCTTCATTTCTCCAGCCTGACTCTTTTTTGAACCTTGGCTGATTGACGTTGGCCGAATATCAGTCATCGATTGCTGCTCATTCGACCGCCCGCCGATGCCCGGTAAAAATAAAACAGCCAGAATTCCAACCACTAATCCACCAATAATTATCTGAACCCGGTACTTTTCCCAGAATTCTTGAAGAGACTCAATCAACATTTTATTTCCTCCTTGAAGCTTGCCTATTATTAGCTACGAAAAAAGAAAGGCGATTTGATAAAATCAAATCGTCTTTCTTCAACTTCTTTATTTTGTTTTTTCCAAATATTCAAGTGCTTGATTAAAGGTCCGGACCGGAACGATCTTCATCTTTGTATGAATCTTCTTTGCAGCTTTTTTCGCTTCTTGATAATTGGTTTGTAAATCAGGGTAAGCTTTTCTGATCACCGGTGGAATCGGATTATCCGGAACAAAGAAAATCGATGCCCCTGCACGTGATGCGGCAACCACCTTTTTATCAGCGCCGCCAATATCACCGACTTGTCCCTGAGCGTTAATCGTTCCTGTTCCCGCAACCTTCCGTCCATGAAGAAGGTTTTGATGGGTCAAATCATCATAAATTTGCAACGACATCATTAACCCTGCCGACGGACCTTCAATTCCATCCATGTTAGCTTGAACCTTGATCGGCGTTTTAACTTCCGTTCGATCTGCAAGGGTGATTCCAATCCCATACTGTTGCGTGTCACCCAATCGCTTCGTAATTCCCGTCAACGTTTTATGCTTTGATCCGCTTAAAACCCCAATCTTGATTTTTGAACCACGAGGCAAACCTTTGATGTAGTTAATATACGCTTGCGAATCGCCAAAATGCTTTCCATTCACAGATTCAACGGTATCCCCAACGTGTAATTTACCCTTGAAACTCGAATTGGGCATTACTGACATAACATATAAGCCTAAATACTTACGTTCAACTTTTTTATGTGCTGCCTTAAAAGCAACATACTTTGCTTCATTGATTGCATCTTGCATGTAGTATTGTTGAACAGTCTGATAATCCTTTTCGTTTGACCCTTGATACAGGTCAGCCGCGCTGTCACGATCAGCAAATGGGTTCAAAAAACTCATCGCATATGATAACGGCGTTGCGTGCATTTCACGAATATAAACCAGCATCAACGTCCCATCTTGGTTAGCAGTCTTTTTCGTTTGATTGTCAACTTGAATATATTGTGAAATATTCTGGGCTGACCCAGGAACTTCAATATAATACGGAATCGGCAAAAAGACGGCTAACACGAGGATCACCGCCAAAATTATCGTAATAATTAGCTTTTTACTTTTCTTTTTCATTGAACTTTACCTCGAGCATTGCCTGCGCTTTTGCTGGCAAAAATTTAGCTGTATCTCCATGGAACCGGCCGATTTCCTTAACGATCGAGGATGAAATCGATGCAACTTCCGGAGAGGTTGGCAACAAGAACGTTTCGATCCTCGAATCTAATTCCCGGTTCATTGTTGCAATTTGCTGTTCAAATTGAAAGTCGTCAACGTTGCGAACTCCCCGTAAAATAACATTTATACCTAATTTAGCAGCCGTCTTGACGGTTAGTTCGTCCGCCATTGCAATTACCTTCACATTTGAATATGGACGAACAGCATCCGTTACCATCGTCATTTTCTCCTCAGTTGAAAATAACGCATGCTTACTGGAATTCGTCATGATTGCTACGACTAATTCATCAAACATCCGACTTCCGCGTGCAATCACATCCAAGTGACCATTTGTAATTGGGTCAAAGCTTCCTGGAAACATCGCTTTCATTTTAATCACCTACATAATGATAAATTGTGAGCACCGTGATCCCATACGTCACGGTTTTTAAAAATTCAAACCCGTCAATTTTTTGAGGAAGCCCTGCATTTTGATCAGTCTCGCACATGATCGTTGCATTGGGGTTTAATAATCCCAACGTTTTCATTTTCAGTAAATCATCAACGATTTTTTGCTGCTTATATGGCGGATCAAGAAATACCAAATCAAATTTAATTTGCTTTTCAGCCAGCTTCGTCAGCGCTTTGCGGGCATCAGTTTTAAAAATTTGAAATTGATCTTCCGCTTTTGTAACCGCCACGTTTTCCTTAATTGTTTTAATTGCTTGATATTGCCGATCAATCAAATAAGCTTGACCTGCTCCCCGCGAAACGGCTTCAATGCTTAAACCTCCACTTCCAGCAAATAAATCAAGGACATTGCCGCCATCAAAGTACGGGCCGATAATATTAAACATTGATTCCTTAACCTTATCCGTTGTTGGACGGGTCTTCATTCCCGGAACCGCCTTTAATCTTCGGCCCCCAAACTTTCCTGCAATAATTCTCATTTGGCTTCACTCTTCATTTTCTTAAATTTCTCACGATCTTCTTCAGTCATCTCATAATGTTGCCCGTCTTCTGAGCCGGAATATTCAACCCGGAGAAATGGCCGGACTGAAGGTTCAACGTGTTTAACAAATTTTAATTTTTTTAAACGTTCAATGTTACCTTCCACATCAGCTTGATCCATGTAAAGGACAACGTATTTCATTTTCTTTGAAATATATTGAATTTGACCAAACTTGCGTAATTGTCTGCTGTTTCGTAACCGATACAGATAAACGATCACACCCTGACGTGGATTTTCTTCAAATTCTGTCATCTCAATTCACTCTATTTCTTGTAATATTCAAACGGATCAATTTCAGTATGCCGTTTCTGATTAGCTGAAATATTCATTACCATTCCAAGGGCCGCCGAAAGGACCAGCATACTTGATCCCCCGTATGAAACAAACGGGAACGTAACCCCAGTGATTGGCAAAAGACCGATTACCGCCCCAATGTTAAAGAAAGATTCAACGAACATAAACGTCCCCACACCAAAACAGAAAAGCCGGTTATATAAATTATTCGACCGAATTCCGATCAAGTAAACCCGTAAAATAATGAATAGTAAGAGGATGACCAGTACGGCTGCCCCAATAAATCCAAGCTCTTCCGTTGTAACTGACAAAATAAAGTCAGTATACGGTTCAGGCAAATATCCCCGTTTTTCAATACTGTTTCCAAGACCCAGGCCAAAGAAGCCCCCATTACTAATTGCATAGTATGAGTTGACTAACTGCCGTCCAACACTGGCTGAGTATTTAAACGGATGATAAAACGCCGTAAACCGTTGAATCTGATAAAAGTGCGAGCTTAAATCTTGAATGAACTTAAATCGTGGAACCTGTAACATAATAACAAACAGAATAATCAATCCGATCAGAAACGTTTGATTATTGATTCGATTCCACTTACTTGTTTCCGGATCCCGGTAAGTAAGGTACATGATCATGATAATTGCGAAGTTGATCATGAATCCCCCAACATCAGGTTCCCAAATAATCAATCCCAAAATTATTGCAAGTGCAACATATGGTCCATTTCCATGACCTAGTCCGCGTTCACGCCGATCAGCCCAATTTGAAAAGGTATAGGCACAGAAAAGAATATTGAACAACTTAGCAAATTCAGACGGTTGAATACTGATTGGTCCAAGTTGGATCCATCCATTTGCCCCGTTAATTGCGTTTGTAAAGAACTTTGCAACAAAAAGGGCCACTGCCATAATAACGAAACCGACCATTAAAAATTTTGAATTGACCCACCATTTGGTTTTAAAATGGGCCAGCAAGAACATTAAAATCATTCCGATAACAACATAGATTGCTTGCTTGATCATATACGATGCTGAGTTTAACCCAACGTATGATAAATTGATCGAACTTGCCGAATAAACCATCACAATTCCAATAACACACAGAATTGCATATGGAATAAACAGCATCCAATCAAAATATTTCAATTTCTCTCTAATCTTTTTCATATCTTTATTAGGTCCAGAAGTGATTAACAACCTAATGCTTAACCACCCTTCTAAATATTTTGAAACATTCTGTAAAATTATACCATAAAATGATTCGCAATAAATTTACAAAACGCTAACTAAAAAAGAGCCACCGCAGCGACCCTTTTTTCCATTAATTATTATTGTTTAGCACGCTTATCACGTTTAGCTGCTTTTTCACGGGCATTTGTATTTAAGATCCGCTTCCGCAACCGTAAGTGATTTGGTGTAACTTCGAGCAATTCGTCTTCGTTTAAGAATTCCATACTTTCTTCCAATGTAAGGTGTTCTGGAGTCTTAATCGTTGCTGTTTGGTCCTTTGCAGCTGCCCGAACGTTAGTTAAGTTCTTTCCTTTTGTAACGTTTACTGAAATGTCACGTTCACGGGATGACTTTCCAACGATCATTCCTTCGTAAACTTCTGTTCCTGGATCAACGAAGATCGTTCCCCGACCTTCAACCCCCATGATAGCATACGTTGTTGCCTTGCCTTGGTTGATTGATACCAAAGCACCATTCCGGCGTCCAGGTTCCCAGTTCCGAATAACTGGTTTGTATTCATCGAATGTGTGGTTCAAAATTCCGTATCCACGTGTCATTGATAAGAATTGTGAATCGTAACCGATCAATCCCCGGGTTGGAACTGAGAATTCCAACCGTGTTTGACCATTGCCGTTTGGTTCCATGTTCTTCATTTCACCTTTGCGTTGTGCCAATGAGTCAATGATTGAACCAGTGTATTCATCAGGTGTATCAATTGTAACTGCTTCAAACGGTTCTGAGAGCTTGCCGTCAATTTCACGGTAAATAACCTTTGGCCGTGAAACAGCTAATTCAAAGCCTTCACGCCGTAACTCTTCAATCAAAATTGAAAGGTGCAATTCACCACGTCCAGAAACGGTCCATGCATCTGGTGAATCAGTATCTTCAACCTTCAATGAAACGTCAGTGTGAAGTTGCTTTCTTAAGCGGTCTTCAATCTTCCGGGCAGTAACCTTATCGCCGTCCTTACCAACAAATGGTGAATCACTTTGCATGAATGTCATCTGCAATGTTGGTGGGTCGATCCGTAACAATGGTAATGCTTCAGGATGATCAACCGGACATACAGTTTCCCCAACGTTGATTTCTTCCATTCCTGAAACGGCAATTAAGTCGCCGGCCTTGGCTTCTTGAATTTCAACTTGGTTAAGACCCATGAACCCGAATAATTTCGTAACCCGGAAGTTTTGTTGTGAACCGTCAAGTTTCATAACCGTAACTTGGTCGCCAACTTTGATCTTTCCACGGAATACACGTCCAATTCCGATCCGGCCAACGAAGTCATTATAATCAAGCATTGCAACTTGGAATTGTAATGGTTCGTCAGAGTTATCAATTGGAGCAGGAATCGTATCTAAAATTGTCTTAAAGATTGGATCCATTGTGTGTTCTTGAGTTGATGGATCTGGATCCATTGAAGTTGTTCCGTTAACCGCTGATGCATAAATTACAGGGAAATCAAGTTGATCTTCATCAGCACCAAGTTCGATAAACAAATCAAGAACTTCGTCAACAACTTCTTCTGGACGTGCCCCTTGGCGGTCAATCTTGTTAATAACAACGATTGGTGTCAAGTGTTGTTCTAATGCCTTCTTCAAAACAAAACGCGTTTGGGGCATTGTTCCTTCAAAAGCATCAACGACCAAAAGAACCCCGTCAACCATTTT
Organism: Ligilactobacillus sp. 110_WCHN; assembly: GCF_030518115.1. Classification (NCBI taxonomy): domain Bacteria; kingdom Bacillati; phylum Bacillota; class Bacilli; order Lactobacillales; family Lactobacillaceae; genus Ligilactobacillus; species Ligilactobacillus sp. 110_WCHN. The sequence continues at coordinate 6,097 of NZ_JAULLI010000008.1, read as the reverse complement.
CATGATTCGTTCAACTTCGCCACCAAAATCGGCGTGTCCTGGGGTATCAAGGATATTAATTTGTTTATCGCCATATTTAACGGCTGTGTTCTTTGAAAGGATCGTAATTCCACGTTCCTTTTCAATATCATTTGAGTCCATTGCACGATCGCTAATTTCAGTGTGTGAATCAAGCGTATCAGATTGTTTTAACATTTCGTTAACTAACGTTGTTTTACCGTGGTCAACGTGCGCAATAATAGCAACATTGCGGATGTCTTCGCGTCTTTTCAATGTTTATCTTCCCTTCATTTTCTTTTTTTCGACCCTAAAAGTGCATTTTCATTCTTTTTGAAAATCATCTGCTGATTTTCAAGCAGTGTCATAAAAAAACTGTGACCACCGCCACAGTTAATATTAGGCATTGATAATTTGATTAATTTTCTCGTTTGCGCTTCTTGTCGATACTAATACAACTTTTGATGATAGCACATCAATATCCGTTCCGTCAATCGCCTGAACAACTAAACCAAGTTCTTCGGCAAGAATCTTCCCGGCCGCATAATCCCAGGCATGCAACCGTGAAACATACCCTAATGTTTTACCCGTTAAAACGTTGATAAATTCAATTCCCGCACTGCCATACATGCGAACTCCGGAAGCCTCACGCGCAATTTCCTGAAAATGATATTCATCATTTAAAATCATCGGTAAGCCTGCTCCTAAAAGACCGTCACGCAGCGTTAAATCTTGCGGCGCCTTTAACCGTTTAAAGTTACAGTAAACGCCGATCGATTTTCCGCCCCAATAAAGTTTATTATTCCGAATATCTAAAATGTAGCCCAAAATCGGTTGATGATTTTGATAAACCGCAATCATGCTAGCAAAGTTATCCTGTTGTTTAACAAAGTTCATCGTACCATCGATCGGGTCGATCACGAAAAAGAGCCCGTCAGCATCTTGCAAGGCATCCTTTTCGCTTTCCTCACCCATGATTTTCGCATCCGGAAAGCTTTCATGAATGTGATCAATATAAAACTTTTCGATTTTTTTATCCATATTGGTTACCAAGTCATTCCGGTTTGATTTCGTGTTGATATCCAATTTTGTATCAAAACTTGCAAGAATCATCTCGCGTGCTTCAAACATCCACCGTTTAATTTTTTCGTCAATTACTTGCCATTCCATTATTTTTCCACCTTTACATGCTCTTTAGATGAATTACTTACCGTTTTAATTGCTTGATAAATACTGTATCCTGATAATTCCTTGAATTTACGGTCAAGTTGCTTTTGAGCTGCAATCGATGGTTCAATTGCCTTAAACTTCCGCACCATTTTCATGAATTCGTCCTTGGCAACGCCCGTCGTATAAGCATCTTCAACCTGAGCATAAAACTCAACCATTGTAATGATCTCATCCTTAGACCATTCCGGCATCAACGGATACTCATAGTTTTCTTTCATGTCCACCAATCACCCTTTTTAGATTTAAGATATAACTCTAAAATCATTATACTTTGTGGTATGATTAATGGTAAAGCATTAATCGTAATAAGGAGGAAATTTACATGATTACAATGGATAACATTATCCGTGAAGGTCATCCAACACTGCGCAAGCGGGCTGAAAATTTAACCTTCCCCTTATCAGAAGAAGATCAAAAACTTGCCCATGATTTAATGGAATTTCTTGAAAATAGTCAAGATGAAAAAATTGCTGAAAAGTATCATTTACGCGCAGGTGTCGGATTAGCCGCCCCGCAAGTTAACCGTTCAATTCGAATGACAGCGGTCCTTGTTCCGGGAGCTGAAGGTGAAGAACCGATTTTTAAACATGTTCTCGTTAACCCAACGATCGTCAGTGAATCAGTTCAAAAAGCTGCGTTAGCAGAAGGTGAAGGTTGTCTTTCAGTTGACCGCGATGTTCCAGGGTATGTGCCGCGGGCTGATCGAATCAAACTTCGCTGGTTTGATCTTGACGGGAATGAACATGTTCAACGATTAAAAGATTATCCTGCAATCGTTGTTCAACATGAAATTGATCACTTAAATGGAATTTTATTCTTTGACCATATTAATAAAGATAATCCATTCAGTGCCCCTGAAGGAACTTTAATTTTAGAATAATTGATGAAACAAAGAAGAGGTTGTGACACAGGTCACAACCTCTTTCCTATATCTGCATAATCGGGTTCCAAAACAAACGAGCTATGTGGTGACGCGAAGCTAATTCGAAAACCTCCGAATCTATGCTGGCGCGATTCGTTCGCTTTTCTGCTTCCACCACGCTCGTTTTTAACGTTTTGTCACACCTTCTCTTTTTAATTTGTTCGATCTGATTTAGCAACGTCTTCAACATACGACCACGTTTCAGCATTCGTAATGTGCGAAACATCGATGTGTAAGACCCCTGCAAAAATCCAAATATCCGATACAACAAATACTGGATGCTCTTTATACGCAGCAAGATGTTTTTCATTTGCGTACGCTTGCAATTTTTCGGTTAATTCGTTCTTAATTTTAGTAAGATCCTGAGTTTCAATTTGGGGAATTTCAATTGAATATTCAAACGCCGTTACCTTACTTCCCCAGATATTTGAAACAAATTCCGAATGCAGCTTGATCGGCTTTTCAAACCTAATTAACGAAATTTGCTGAATTGCCGCTGTAAAAGCTTCATCCGTAATCTTCTGACTTTCTTTTTGAACTAAAAGCAAGGCCTTCTTTTTCTTTTGATTTTTCCATACTAAAATTGTGACCCCAGCAACCAAAATAACCATGATTATCAAAATCCACTTTAGCATTTTAATCACCTACCGTCTTCATTATAAAACACGTTGCTTTGATTCACTAAATTGTAACATTTATTTCTGAATTGATTTGCTTTCTATACTTAATTTCTTCAATATGCTAAAATAGAAATAATTATTGTGTAAGCAATCCTTGTTCGGTAATTTCAAAACAATACATTATTAAAGGAGATTTTAGTATGATTTTTAAAGTATATTATCAACCAACCAAACGGATCAATCCGCGGCGTGAAAACACCGAAACTTTATATCTTGAAGCCAAGTCAGAAGTTGAAGCCCGGTTACTCGTTGAAGAAAACACAGAATACAACGTTGAATTTATCGAAGGCCTCGATGACAAGACTTTAGAATATGAAAAGCAAAGCGAGAACTTTAAGTTAACGGAGTTTTAGCCTATGAAACAGCTTAAAGTAAAAAATAATGAGACGGCTGTATTTGCAATCGGCGGTCTGGGCGAAATTGGGAAGAACATGTACGGGGTCCAATTTCAAGATGAAATCATCGTGATCGATGCGGGAATTAAGTTCCCTGAAGATGATTTACTTGGGATCGACTACGTCATTCCGAATTTCCAATACCTCGTCGCTAATAAACAGAAAGTTAAAGCCCTTGTAATTACTCACGGTCACGAAGACCACATTGGGGGAATTCCATATTTACTTAAGGAAATCAATGTTCCAATTTATGCGGGACCCCTTCCCCTTGCATTGATCAAGAGCAAGCTTGAAGAACATGGATTACTTCGGACAGCCGAGTTACATGAAATCAATGAAGACACCGTTCTCAAATTCAGAAAAACAAGTGTTTCATTTTTCAGAACGACCCACTCGATTCCGGATACCTTAGGGGTTGCGGTTAAAACCCCATCCGGCACGATCGTTGAAACTGGAGACTATAAGTTTGATCTGACACCAATCACCCACCAGCCGCCGAACTTGCAAAAGATGGCTAAATTAGGTTCAGATGGTGTTTTGTGTCTCCTTTCAGATAGTACAAATGCTGAAATTCCAAACTTCACGAAATCTGAAAAATGGGTCGGCCATTCAATTCGGCACATTTTTGAAAAGGTTGATGGCCGGATTATCTTTGCTACCTTTGCTTCAAACATTTCACGGATTCAGCAAGCAGCGGATGCCGCCATCAAACGCGGACGGAAGATTGCTGTCTTCGGAAGAAGTATGGAAGCTGCGATCGTAAACGGACGTGAATTAGGATACCTTGACATTCCAGAAGATGCGATCGTCGATGCGCGGGATATTAATAACCTTCCTGCAAATCAAGTCATGATTTTATGTACGGGATCACAAGGTGAACCGATGGCAGCGTTAAGTCGAATTGCAAATGGAACCCACCGTCAGGTATCAATTCAACCTGGTGATACGGTCGTCTTCTCAAGTTCACCAATTCCAGGAAACACAACCAGTGTTAACCGGGTAATCAATGAACTTGAAGAAGCCGGCGCCAATGTAATTCATGGAAAGGTCAACAACATTCACGCTTCAGGTCACGGTGGCCAAGAAGAACAGAAATTAATGTTACGGCTGATCAAGCCAAAATTCTTCATGCCGATTCACGGTGAATACCGGATGTTAAAGATCCATACTGAATTAGCTGAAGAATGTGATATTCCGCAAGACCGTTCGTTTATCCTGGAAAACGGTGACGTTTTGGCATTAACAGCAGATTCTGCGCGGGTTGCTGGTCACTTTAATGCAAGTGATGTTTACGTTGACGGTTCCGGAATCGGCGATATCGGCAACATTGTCTTACGTGATCGACGGGCCCTTTCAGAAGAAGGATTAGTTGTCGTTGTCGCAACGATCGATATGAAGAAACATAAAATCATCGCCGGACCTGATTTTCTTTCACGGGGATTTATCTACATGCGTGAATCTGGAGAATTGATCAGTAAAGGCAAACGGCGAATTGCTCGAACAATCAACCGGGTTCTTAAAAACAATAAAAAAATCACCGAAGCAATGATCAAAGATGCCATTATTTCTGATTTGCAATTGTTCCTTTATGAACAAACAGAACGGCATCCAATGATTTTACCAATGCTTGTAACAATTTAAGATGTAAAAGAGGTTGTGACATAAGTCACAACCTCTTTGCTATATCCGCATAATCGGGTTCCAAAACAAACGAGCTGAGTGGAAGAACGCAAACCTCCGAATCTATGCTTGCGCGATTCGTTCGTTTTTCTACTTCCACCACGCTCGTTTTTAACGTTTTGTCACACCTTCTTTTATTGATTTGACTAAATAATTTGGCTTGTAATTTTTTTGTAACATGAGATAATTATTCTAGATAAGATCAATAAGGGAGCGGAAAAAATGAAATCATTTTACGTGATTGCAAATCCACACGCGAATTTAGGCAAATCCCAAAAAGACTGGAAACAAATTCAAAAATATCTAGATGAACATGCCGTGGATTACCGCGCAACCGAAACAAGCGTTGCCGGCGACGCTCAAGCCAATATTCAAACTTTCCTTAAAAATCTTGATTACGCCGACTATGAAAAATACGTTGTCCTCGTAATTGGTGGCAATGGAACCTTAAATGAAGTATTAACGGGAATTAAAGAAGCCGACGTCCATGATTTACCGCTTGCTTTTATCTGCACCAGCAGTCATCATCAATTTGCTGATCAGCTTGGGATTGCGCCCAATCCCCTTGTTGCCCTTAAACAAATTTTAAATGCAACCGAAGCGGTTCAATATTCATTAATTCAGTACTATGAATCCAATCATGAAGAAACCGGTTATTTTTTAGATAACTATTCGATTGGAATGGCAGCTAATCTTGCCAATCTTCGGTCCCGCGAACATCACCACTGGTTGCGAACGCACTGTCGGTGGCTTGCAAACGTCATTGATATTTGCAAAGCATATTACAATAGTGCCGATGCTTTTAGCGCAACCTTGCGAATCGGCCATAAGTATAAATTTTACAAACGCGCATTTATCGTTAACCTTCAAAATCGAACACAAGAAAGTGACTTTTCAAACAATGATCAACCAATTGAAGTCACCATTGTTGATCGGGTCAACATTTTCTTATTTTTGATTTTTGTTGCGACCCGAAAATTCGGTGACCCGACTAAATTGCCATTTGTTCATCATTGGCGGACTGATAATCTTCACATTACCGTTAACTCGCTTGAACAGACTCAAGTCGATTGCCGTGAATTGGGTGGTAAATATAACGATCTTTATTTAAAACTGATCAGTTATCCGTTTTGGATCAATGCTGACAGTGTTTCGTTGGAGGAACGCCGGCAAAAATAAACCGAGTAACAATG